>JAZSRI010000100.1:0-3218 GCA_045538415.1 Faecousia sp.
CAGCGCAGTCAGTGCCGATGATCTTCACGCCACGGTCTGTCAGGGGCTGAGCCAGGTTGATGGCGGTCTGACCGCCCAGAGAGGCGATAACACCGTCGGGCTTTTCAAACACGATGATGTTCATAACATCCTCGGGGGTCAGGGGCTCGAAGTACAGCTTGTCGGCTGTGGTGTAGTCTGTGGAAACCGTTTCAGGGTTGTTGTTGATGATAATTGCCTCATAACCGGCATTCTTAATGGTCATCACCGCATGCACCGTGGAGTAGTCAAACTCAACGCCCTGACCGATGCGGATAGGGCCGGCACCCAGTACCACGATTTTCTTGCGGTTCGTGAGCACAGAGGCATTTTCTCCGGTGTAAGAGGAGTAGAAATAAGGAATATAGGCGCCGGTATGGCAGGTATCCACCATGCGGTACACGGGGAACAGGCCATTTTCCTTACGGAGGTTGTAGACATCAATTTCCTTCCAGTTCCAGAGCTTGGAAATAAACTGGTCGCCAAAGCCCATTTTCTTGGCTGCCTTCAAAATCTGCAGGTCGCCGGGATTTGCCTTGACAACAGACTCCATTTCCACGATTCGTTGGATGGCATCCAGGAAGAAAGCGGTAATTTTAGTGAGCTCATGGAGTTTTTCTACAGTAACGCCACGGCGCAGCAGTTCCGCCACAGCGAAAATGTTGTCATCCTGGAATTTCTCCAGATAGGTGAGCATTTCCTCTGTCTGCATACGGTCGAACTTTGCCATGTGGAAATGGCATACGCCGATTTCCAGAGAGCGCACACCCTTCAACAGGCATTCCTCCAGAGTGGAACCGATGCCCATAATCTCGCCAGTGGCTTTCATCTGGGTGCCAAGAGTATTGGCAGCAGTGGCGAACTTGTCAAAGGGGAACCGGGGCAGCTTGGCGATGGCGTAGTCCAGCTTGGGTTCAAAGGCCGCGTTGGTATTGGCGATGGCAATCTCCTCCAAAGTCATGCCAACGGCAATCTTGGCAGTGACCCGGGCGATTGGGTAACCGGATGCCTTGGATGCCAGTGCGGAGGAGCGGGAAACACGGGGGTTGACCTCAATGAGGAAATACTCAGAGGTCTCAGGGTGCAGGGCAAACTGGACGTTGCAGCCGCCCTCGATTTTCAGCTCACGGATCAGCTTGATAGCAGAATCGTTGAGCATTTTTTCGTCTTCTTTGCTCAGGGTCATAATGGGGGCAACCACCAGAGAGTCGCCGGTGTGGACGCCCACAGGGTCAATATTCTCCATGCCGCAGATGGTAATGGCATGGTCGCTGGAATCCCGCATGACCTCAAACTCGATCTCCTTATAGCCCTTCACGGACTTCTCCACCAGCACCTGGTGCACAGGAGAGAGCTTAAAGGCATTCAGACCCACTTCCACCAGTTCTTCTTCGCTGTACGCAAAGCCGCCGCCGGTGCCGCCCAGAGTAAAGGCAGGACGCAGCACCACAGGATAACCGATGCGCTTGGCAGCTTCCTTGGCCTCCTCAATAGAATAGGTGATCTCGGAGGGGATGACCGGCTCACCAATGGACTGGCACAGCTGCTTGAACATTTCCCGGTCCTCTGCCCGCTCAATGGAAGCGCTGGAGGTGCCCAACAGCTTTACACGGCACTCCCGAAGCACACCCTTTTTCTCCAGCTGCATGGCAAGATTCAGGCCGGTCTGTCCGCCAATGCCGGGAACGATGGCATCGGGACGCTCATAGCGAATGATTTTCGCAATATACTCCAGCGTCAGCGGCTCCATATATACCTTATCCGCAATGACGGTATCGGTCATAATGGTGGCAGGGTTGGAGTTGCACAGGACAACCTCATAGCCCTCTTCCTTCAGCGCAAGGCAGGCCTGGGTTCCCGCATAGTCAAATTCAGCCGCCTGACCAATCACAATGGGGCCGGAGCCAATAATCAGAATCTTCTTAATATCCGTACGCTTTGCCATAGTATGGTTCCTCCGTTAGCACTTCTTATAGACTATGCTGCCGTCGCAGACGGTCAGCAAACATTCACCGCTCAGTTTCCAGCCTTCAAAAGGCGTGGCTTTACCCATGGATAAAAACTCCTTAGGGTCAACCGTAACTTCTCTACTCAAATCCCACACGGAATAGTCATTGCCCGTGGGGATGCCAAAACGTTCTCTTGGATTGGTGCTCAGCAGCCGCACCAACTTTTCAAGTGTAATTATGCCGGTTTTCACCAAATGGGTATAGAGAACAGGAAATGCCGTCTCAATGCCCACCACACCGAAGGCGCTTCCCTCCAAGCCCCGGCTCTTTTCCTCCGCGCTGTGGGGGGCATGGTCAGTGGCGATCATGTCGATAGTGCCGTCCACGATTCCCTCTACCAGGGCCTTACGGTCCTCAGCAGACCGCAGGGGCGGATTCATTTTAAATCTTCCGTCTTCCTGCAGGAAGCTGTCATCCATCACCAGATAGTGGGGACCTGTCTCACAGGTCACGTCCAGCCCCCGGGCCTTTGCCTGCCGGATCAGTTCCACACTCTCTTTGGTGGAGATGTGGCACACATGATATTTACAGCCAATCTCCTCCACAAGGCGCAGATCCCGGGCAATCTGGGCATATTCACTTTCACTGCAAATGCCCCGGTGTCCGTGCTCTTTGGCATACACACCGTCATGGATATAACCGCCACGGAGCAGGTCATTCACTTCACAGTGGGCAACAATCATCTTGCCCAGCGCCTTCGCCCGAAGCATCGCCTGACGCATCATTTCATCGCTCTGTACACCCCGTCCATCGTCAGAAAAAGCGATCACATCCGGGGCCATTGCCTCCAGATCCGCAAGGGTCTCCCCTTTTTCCTCCACGGTGATCGCGCCGTAGGGATACACATGGATCACCGCGCCGTCATGAATCAGCTGCAGCTGCAGGTCCAGATTCTCCCGGCTATCCGGCACAGGCTTCAAATTCGGCATGGTACATACTGCCGTATAACCACCTCTGGCAGAGGCCTTTGAACCGGTGACCATGGTTTCTTTATAAGAAAATCCCGGCTCACGGAAATGCACATGCACATCACAAAAGCCGGGAAAAACCACATATTCAGCACCGTCATGAAAAGACAGTTCAGCGGTCAAAGGAGCACCAGAGGAAACAATATCACTAACGGAACAGCCAATACCTTTCAGCATCATTTCCGCGCTCATCATTTCCATTCTCCTCCTATTCTACATATCC
>JAZSRI010000009.1:0-42592 GCA_045538415.1 Faecousia sp.
GGCTACATTCGGCTTCATTACCGATTATATGGCATCGGCCGCCGCCAGTCTGGGGGCTCGGTATCTGATGCTGACACCCTGCGGCATGAATGCGCTGGTAGAGCGTCTCGAGGAGATCCGCAGTGGGGAGTTCCAGCGACATCCCGCTTCCTGGCATACCGGCCAAACCAGCATTGAGACCATGATCACCAACATCATCCATGAGATCGGTGTCCCCGCCCATATCAAGGGCTACCAGTATCTACGGGAGGCTATTATCATCGCCGTGGAGGATATGGATGTGATCAACGCTATCACCAAAGTATTATATCCCCGGATTGCCAGAACATATCAGACAACGCCCTCCCGGGTGGAGCGCGCCATCCACCACGCAATCGAAGTGGCCTGGGACAGGGGCGATCAGAATGCATTAGATCAGTTTTTTGGAACTACAGTCAACCAACGTGAAGATAAGCCCACAGTCGCAGAGTTTCTCGCTGTAATTGTAGACGATATTCAGCGTACTATGCGCACACCATAAGAATGTGATATACTACTTCACCACACGATGGGGCGAAAATGCCACGTCGGGTGGTGTATCCTTATGGCAGGAAGTGAAAAACATTTCCGCCAGAAAGGAGATATACATATGAAAAAGCAAGTGTTGATCGCTGATACGGATGAACGGTTTCGTAAGGAATTAGTATCAGCTTTAGAAGACAGTGTCGAATTTGAAGTGATGGGCGTGGCTACAGATGGCGAAGAGGCTCTGCAAATCGCCAGAATGAACCGACCGGATATTATTATTTTGGATCTACTATTACCGCGGTACGACGGCATTAGTGTTTTAGACTTGATCTCAGTTCTATATACTAACTGCAAGGTATTTGTTGCAACCAGCTTTATCAGCAACTATATTGTGTCAGCATTGGCTGTCAGACGTGTTTCTGCTTTACTGAAAAAGCCTTGCACAGCACAGTGTGTTGTAGACCGGATCAACGAAGTGTTGCAGCAAGGTGACCTCTCTATTGAAGAAAGAGCGCCTGATCTTCAGCAGCAAATTACAAAGATGATCCATGATATTGGCGTTCCTGCTAATATCAAAGGATACCGGTATCTCCGCGAGGCAATCAAGCTTACTGCAGAGGATCTTGACCGCATTAACAATATGACCGAGTGCATTTACAAGCCGATTGCACGTGCGGATAACTCTACCCCTAAGAGAATACGAACAGCAATTATGCGAGCAATTGAGATCGCTTGGGACAGAGGGGATTTAAATACCCTGCAGAGTTTCTTTGGATACACCGTCAGCAACACAAAGGGGAAACCGACGAACAGCGAGTTTATCGCCCTTCTAGCAGACAAGATTCTGTTATCCTATGGAAATATCTTGTAGAATAGTTGATTTATTCCACATAAGCAGTGTATAATAACAACATCCACATTAAGGAGGGAATGCAGATGTTTTTAGATCGAGAAGAAAAGAAATATGTCCGGCCATACGCACTGATTGAAGATGGTGTTCTCAAAAAGTATATTGCCGATGAAAGCGGAATTGTAAACATTCCAGATGATGTGGAGGTCATTGCTGCGGGTGTTTTCTCTTGGAAGGGTATGCCCGAGGATCAGATTGATGGCTGGGAATCCGAAAATGACCAAACCATTAAAAAGGTACATATCCCTGCAAGTGTAAAGGTCATTGAGCCCGGTGCTTTTGTCGATACGATCTATCTACAAGAATTAAGTGTAGATCCTCTGTGTCCTGCTGCAGTGCTGATTGACGGAATTTTATTTAGCCGTGACAAAACGAGAGTTATCTATGCAGCACCTCAAATGCCGGATTTTAAGGAATATACCTTACCGACTACTGTAAAAGTAATTGATAGTTTTGCTTTTGTGTTTAGATTCTTTGGCCATCTAATTATCCCTAATTCTGTAGAAACAATTGGAGATTATGCTTTTACAAGTAGTGATTTCAGGAAAATTACAATTCCTGACAGTATTGATCGATTAGGCGAAGGCGTTTTCTATGGGTGCCGCTATGGTGAGGTTGTTGAATTGCCTGCCTCACTGAAAGAAATTGGAAAAGAAGCGTTCCATAAATGTAGAGACCTTGAAATCCATGCACCTGCCAGTTCTTATGCAATTACTTATGCAAAGGAAAACCAAATTCCATTCAAAGAAACTTGATAGCAACACCCGATGGGGCGAAAATGCCACATCGGGTGTTGTATTTTATTGGTAGAAATGATATATTAAAGGAGAACTCTGTGTGAAGTACAAAAATTATATGAAGTTAGAGTTTCCAAGCGATGCTTGTAACGAGGCTTTTGCTAGGAGTGCTGTTGCCTGCTTTGCATCGCAGCTTGATCTAACTTTAGAGGAACTGGGAGACATCCGCACAGCTGTTTCTGAGGCAGTTAACAACTGTATCATACACGCATATCCGGATAGACTCGGTATTGTCATTTTGCGGTGCAGAATACTTAAGGATGGTTCATTGGATATTGTCATCAAAGATAGAGGGGTTGGAATCCCGGATCTAGAGCAAGCAAGGAAACCTATGTATACTACCGGTGGCAGTGACCGTAGCGGAATGGGCTTTACCATTATGGAGAGCTTTATGACAAGTTTCTCTGTGACTTCCGTACCAGGTACAGGCACAACTGTACATATGAAAAAAAGAATCAGAAAGCAATAAACGAGGTGTAATTGGCCATGGACAATCCGAAACCGAAAAAACTGAGCTTTGCAATTCTTCAAATATTGCGGGATCACACGGATGCAGATCCAAAACACAGGCTCAATCAAAACGATATTATCAAAATTTTGAGAAGTGAGTATGGCATCAAGGCTGACCGATCGAGTGTTAGACGCAATCTTACCAGCCTTTGGGAGATGGGATTTCCTATTGAATCGGAGGCAACGCTCCGAATGTATCCCAACAAGAAGACCGGTGAGATGGAAGAGAGCTACATTCCCCATAGCTTCTATTATGATCGGGATCCTAAGCAGGATTTTGATGACAGTGAATTACGGCTTCTGATTGACAGTTTGCTGTTCTCCAAGCATGTTCCTTACAGCCAATGCAAAAAACTAGTCGACAAGTTGAAGAGGTTATCCAACAAATGGTTTAAAGACCGTACCCGTTTCATTTCCAAGTTGCCGGAAACAATGCCTGAGAGCACAGAACTGTTTTACACCATTGACATTTTAGACGAAGCCATTGCAGACAAGAAACAGGTTACCTTCCGCTATAACGAATACGGTACAGACAAAAAGCTTCACCCAAGACAGACGGCGGATGGTAAGGCGCGGGAGTTTGTGGTCAATCCCTATCAGATGGCAGCTACCAACGGTCGGTATTATCTAATTTGCAATTATGACAATCATAAGGAAGTCGCCCATTGCCGTTTGGACCGCATCACCAATATCCAACTACTGGATGCTCCCAGGAAACCGGAAAATGAGGTGGTTGGTCTGAAAGACTGGTCACTGCAGAAACATATGTCAGAGCATTTGTATATGTTTGGCGGAGAGAGTGTACGAGTGAGTTTCCGGATAAAGAATAAGAAAAAAATCATGAACGACGTGATTGACTGGTTCGGCACCAATATCGTTTTCACCGACGAAACCGAGGACGAGGTTACTGCCCATGTCACTGTCAATTGGGACGCCATGCGCCACTGGGCGTTGCAATACTGCCGCCATGTGCGTATCTTGACCCCAAACAATTTGGCAGAGCAAGTGCAGAAAGATTTAACAGAGGCTTTGGACCGTTATAAAATCAGCAAAGACTAATTTGCTCTGCAAAATCGGTATATAGGTAGAAATAAACGCAGGAGGCACATTATGCATAGTGGTGTATTTGAAGTTGAAAAAGCTCTAGATAGAATTGACTTCTATCAGCTCCACCCAGAGTATAAGCCATTCATCGGTGATAACTTTGATGAATTCAGAATTTTGCAGGTAGGAGAAAGCCACTACATAGGGCAAAGCGACACCTATGCTCCATTTGGCCTAGAATACTTCGACAAGTGGTGGACTGATCGCTGCGCCGATTTATATAAGCATCCTGATGGAAACCCGGAAACAAAATGTTGGGGCAGTTGGTATAACACTCGCGATGTGATGGGACGGTTTTTAAACAAGAACCAAAGTAACTATAGTATTTTTATGAATATGATCCGTGCCTTTGGTGAAGCTGTCGGCGGATTGCCGAAATGCATTGATGAGAAGCAGAACTATCATTATTTTGCGTTTATGAATTTCTTTCAAATGCCGTCACTCTATCAGGGAATGAGCTTTGAAGATTCGCTTTACAAGGCGGCAAAAGAATCGGATGGTTCCGCTGCCGTCTACAAACGCGCAGTTGAGGAATCTTGCGCAGTCCTAGATAAGGTTATTCAAATTCTGCAGCCTAATGCTGTCGTATTTACATCTAAGGCTGCATATAAGGCTTACTGCAAACATAAAGGAAAAGTTCTAAAAGACGACAATAGAATTATTGAGACAGTTCATCCATGTTGTTCTTGGTGGAATAGAAAAATAAAGCGTTTTGGTGGGAACACAGGCCGTGAGCATGTTGTGGAAGAATTGAAAAAAGCACTTGCGAAATGAATGATTGTTGTTATGCCCGCTATATTGGACTATTAAAATGATAAACTTCTTTCTGTAATCAGGAACAATTTATCCCCCTCTCTGTCGTTATGTAGTAGAGGGAACCTACCTCTGGAAAGGAGTGAACAAGAAAATGCCAATACATCTAAAGCGAAAGAACGGGGAAGTTACCCCGTACAAGAATTCAGAGATGATCCCTGCGTTTTACTTTATCCCCAAGGAGTTTCTGGACAAGTGTCCGAAGGAATTACAGGATCTGCCCCGGCGTCCGTGGGAAATGTTCCATAATTGGGATGCCATCTGTGTTGTAGAAAGCGATCTGTTTCTTGAACTGATGATGGATGCTTATGCGTACATGGTATGGCCATATCTGGACATGGGAAAGGACATGGAGGTATATTCCGGGTATGATCCCGCCTGGATGATAGCCCATAGCTTTGGGCCTTGGGCACAGACAATGACTGATTTGGGAATCTGCCCAACGGTAGTAGAGCTGGCTCGAAACATTACTCCGTGGGAACGATTTGGTTATTTGAGCCTGGATGAATTGAATCGAATTATGTGGAAGATCGTTCCTGCAACAGTCCATCGGTACAATCTGAAGGAAGTATTTGCCGCCGTAAAGGAGAACCGCTGTTTTGAGGACTTTGATGACACATACAGTACTCAGAAGGTTGATCTGATTCGCAAGTGGTACCATACCCGAACAAAGCATCCCCAGATATCTTTGGAGAGCTTCCAAAAAGATCTGGAGGAAATGCATAACGGATTGGATTGGGAAGTCCCGGACGAGAGACCATCCACAGAAGAAACGGTTGTAGACTTTACTGTGGGTCAGCAGTTTATGGCTACCCTAAGTGAAAAGGATCAAAAGATACTGGCGCTACGCAAAGAGGGACGTACACTGGAGGAAATCGCACAGATGCTTGGCTATCGAAATCACAGCGGTGTGCAAAAACGCCTGCAAAAGATCGGTGAAGCATTTCAAGAATTTGCAGGTAAGGATATCGGCTTCTAACAAACGAAAAGTATTTACAGCACTCACATTCGTGGGTGCTGTTTTTCGTTGCGCGAAAAAGACCGTGTCCCATACCGTAACGAGCAGGGAACTTGTAAAGCAAGTTCCACTCAGCAGCCAGGGGGCTGTATCTTTGGGGAGCACCCCAATCCCCCTGAGAAAGGAAAGAAATGAATGAGAATAAGAAACTGATCAACATTCGGTTAACACCGAAAGAAAAGAAGCAGATGGAAAAGCTCGCAGAAACTTGCGGCTTATCGCTGTCGGAATATCTTCGCAAGAGAGGCCTGGGCTATGAACCCGGGCCTCTTTTAGATGCAAGCTTTTACCAATTTTACACGCAGCTTTGCGAGCTATGCAACCAACCTATCAGCACCGATGCGGAGGTTGCATTGTTGGAACTGATAACCGATATTCGAAGCGAACTGCTGCTCCCAAAGAAGCAAACCGCAAAGGAGGTGGCGGCATGGCTACAACAGGATTCTGGCCAATCAAAGGGCGGCTGAAGGATGCCATCGACTATGCGGAGAACCCGGACAAAACCACCGATAGCAAGTATCTTGACGAGGATCTGTACAGTGCCTTGCGTTATGCTGCCAACGATGAAAAGACCGATAAGAAAATGTATGTCAGCGCCATCAACTGCCCCAAGCAGCTTGCCTACGAAACCATGATGGACACCAAGCGCCGCTATGGTAAGCTGGGCGGCAATGTGGCTTATCACGGATACCAAAGCTTTAAGACCGGCGAGGTTACACCGCAGGAGGCGCATACCATTGGCATGGAAACCGCCCGGCGGATGTGGGGCGATGACTATGAGATCGTAGTTACCACCCACCTGAACACAGATAATATCCACAACCATATTGTGGTAAACTCCGTATCCTTCCGCACCGGCAGGAAGTTTGAAAACCATATTTCCGTCCACTACCGCCTGCGGGAGATCTCCGATGCCATCTGCCTGGAGCACGGAAAGTCTGTGCTGAAAAACGCTACCTTCTACGGTGGTGAAAAAGGCGCTTATTGGGTGCATAAGGACGGCGGCATGACCCACCGGGACATCCTACGCAGGGATCTCGATGAGGCATTATCCAAGGTATCCACCTATCGAGCCTTGGTTCGCTATATGAACGACTTGGGCTATGAGTTTTGCAGGGATGCCCACGGCAACAATCCTTCGATTATTGCCAAGGGGTGGAAACGACCGGTGCGACTGAAAAGCCTTGGCGAAAAGTATACGCCCGATGCAATTGAAGATCGGATCATAAGTAACCAGTACAAGAAAGAACTGTACTGGATCGAGATGCCGGAACGAGTCCGTACACCGCTGCTTGTCATAGAGTATTCCCTCCGGCAAGCAGGCAAGATGGACGGCCTGCAGCTGACCTTTGCCATCTTCACTGAACTGCTGAAAATCTGCGCCGGTAACAATCTGCTGGCAGAGAATAAGAACCTGCCGCTATCTCCGCTGCTGCGAGAGGAAGTACGAAAACTGGATCAATATATCGAGGACTACAAGCTCCTCTGCGACCGTCACATCGACACCGCAGAGGAGCTTTTTGCGTTCCGGGAAGATATTAACTCGCAAATCGCCCAACTGGAACGGGAGCGAGAACTGATCCGCAACAAGATACGCAGAGCACCGGAAGAGGAAAAAGAAACTCTAAAATTGCAAGCAAAAGCCGTTACTGAAAAGATCACCCCACTGCGGACGCAGCAAAAGATTGCAAAGCGCATTATAGAGCGTACACCCGAAATGCAAAACCTGCTTGCCATGGAGCGGCTGCAGGAATCCCAATTTACACGCGCAAGAAATGAAAGGAGTTATACGCGATGAAAAATACAGATTTATTATTGGATGATCTGCTGGGCAAAGCACCGCCCAAAGCGATCACATTGGATATCAATAAGCTGCATCCCTTTGAGGGGCACCCCTACAAGGTTCTGGACAACGAGGATATGGAGGCATTGGTTGAAAGTATCCGCACCCAAGGCGTTCTAACGCCCCTTTGCGTTCGACAGATGGAAGATGATGCGTACGAAATTATCTCCGGACACAGACGATTGCACGCATGTAAAAAGGCAGGAATTACTACAGTTCCTGCCTTGATCTATTCTTTGGACAGAAATGCTGCCGCCATCGCACTGGTTGACAGCAATATGCACCGGGAACACATCCTGCCCAGCGAAAAAGCATTCGCGTACAAGCTGAAAATGGATGCACTCAGCAGACAGGGGCAAAGAACAGACCTAACTTCCCGACAAGTTGTCGGGAAGTTGGAAACTGCCGATATGATTGCAGAAAATGAGAGTGGTAGACAAGTACAGCGATACATCCGTTTGACGCATCTGCTTCCGGAGCTGCTGCAGAAAGTAGATGAAGGAAAAATCGCCTTTACCCCGGCGGTGCATCTTTCCTACCTCTCCCCAGCAGAGCAAGGCTGGGTACTGGATGAGATGGAACGCAACGATTGCACTCCCTCTGTTGGGCAGGCTTACCATCTCAAGGAACACAGTATGGCTGGCTCACTGACCAAAGATTTTGTTGTCGGTCTTATGAGTCAGGAGAAGGCCAACCAAAAGGAACGACTGAAGATCCCAATGGAGCGCATTCGCAAATACTTCCCCAGACACTACACTACTGCACAGATGGAAGATGCAATCGTAAAGATGTGTGAGGCTCAGTTCCGCAGACGGACTGACCGGGATGCCCGATAAGGGGGTGACGCCTATGCCCGAACAGATTTCCCAAGAGCAGATCGTAGAGGTCACCACGCAACCTACCGAGGATTACGGCGCACAGCTTCCGGAACATGTCATCCTCCGTTTTGCCCGGTTCTTACTACCCAAAATCCAAGAGGATTTGAAAAAGAAGGATGAATAATCACCCGGATGGCAGCAGGTTTCCGCCTGCTGCCATCCATACAATAGAAGTGAAACGCGCAAACCATTAAAATAAACGCAAAGGAGGATTCGTATGAATGCAGTAATTTATGCCCGATATTCTTCAGACCGACAACGAGAAGAATCTATCGAAGGCCAGCTCCGTGAATGTACCGACTATGCGCTGAAGAATAATCTGACCTTGCTTGGTACCTATGTGGACCGGGCACTGTCTGCAAGAACAGCAGACAGACCGGACTTTCAGCGAATGATCGCAGATAGCGCCAAAGGGTTATTCGATGTGGTACTGGTGTGGAAACTGGACCGTTTCTCCCGTGACCGCTATGACAGCGCCCATTACAAGCATGTGCTGAAAAAGAACGGTGTCCGGGTGATCTCCATCAAAGAGAATATCTCCGATGGCCCGGAGGGTATTATTCTGGAATCCATGCTGGAAGGCTACGCAGAGTATTACTCAGCAGAGCTTGCGCAGAAGATCCGCAGAGGTCAGCATGACAATGCTATGAAATGCATGAACAACGGTGGAAATACGCCGTTGGGTTACTATGTGGACAAGGCAACCGGCAGATTGGAAATCAATCCCGAAACCGCACCGTATGTGCAGGAACTGTTTGCCCGGTATGCTGATGGTGAACGGCTCACCGTTTTACAAACCGAAATGGAAGAACGGGGACTTCGCTCCAAGCGGGGCAATGCTTACACTGTCAGCGTTCTCAGCAATCTTCTGAAAAACCGCAAGTACATCGGTGAATACAAGTACGGCGATGTTATTACCCCGGACGGCATTCCGGCGATCATAGACAAAGAATTATTTGAAAGGGTGCAAATGCGTATGGCAGCAAACAAGAAGGCCCCGGCACGGGCAAAAGCGGAAGAGGAATACTTGCTTACCACCAAGCTGTATTGCGGCGATTGCGGGCGGCTGATGGCCGGTGAAAGCGGCAAAGGCTGCAAAGGGATCATCTACCACTACTACAAGTGCAGCGGTGCCAAGCGGCGGCTTGGCTGTAAGAAGAAAGCTATCAAGAAGCATTGGATCGAAGAAACTGTTGTGAAGCTAACCGTCTCCAAGGTGCTGACCGATGAGGCAATCAACCGCATCGCTGATGCCGTTCTGGTCATGCAGGAACAAGGCGATACCATGACACCTGTGCTGAAGCAGCAGTTGCAGCAGTGCGAAGCTGAGATCCGTAATGTGATGAAAGCCATCCGCCAGGGCATCATCACTGAAACCACAAAGGAGTGCCTGGAGGATTTAGAAACCCAGCGGGATTCGCTGAAAGCCAGTATCTTGCAACTGCAGTTGGAGCGCCGTAAGTTTACCAAGGAAGAGATCGTGGAATGGATCAGTAAATATAAGTACGGCAACATCAACGATCTTGATTACAGAAAAGAAATCATCGATACTTTCGTAAATTCCGTCTTTGTATATGATGATAAATTGGTCCTCACCTACAACTATAAGGACGGCACCGAGACCCTGACCCTGCAAGAAATTGAATCTGTTTTAAGTTCGAATTTAACTAGTATGTGTCCACCAAAAGAAAAGTCATCCCAACCGGGATGGCTTTTTTCTTTTGGTTTGGTATTAAAGATAGGACTCGAACCCATCTAAACGCCACAGTCCGGTGGACTGTCGCGTGCCGCCAGCTGGATGGCGGCAACACCTTGATTAAATCGAGTCCTATATCGTCCACCATATGTGAAAAATCCGAACTACTTCACGATAGGAAGTGCGTTCGGATTTTTTGTTTATATCAAAGACATTACATATTGATGTTTAAGCCCAGAGGATTTTACTGTCCTCTGGGCTTTTTTGCATTTAGTACCGTCAGCCGGCCACATCACGCAGACCGTGTGGTTGAACCGACATTTTCCAGACTGCCCAATTGGTCATATTCGAACCAACCTGCCGTTTTTATCATATTCCATTGGTTTTTTTCAGTGCTGTCATTTTATTGGGCACCGGTTCCGTCCAGCCGGAAGAACAGCGTGTTTTCATCGACAACTTCATAGGTAAACGAATCTTCGGTCCAATTACCTCTGTCAGCGTAGCCGATCACCGCACCGTCATAACCCACAGGGATGCGGATATACTGGTCAAATGTAACGGTCAGCTCTTCAGCGCCAGTCTCAGGATTTAGGGTCATCTCCCATATAGATTCCGTGTTTTCATACCGGCACTGGTTATATTCGATGCCGTTGACTTTGCAGCTATGCCGGTACATGTTTTCCGTCTCCAGGTAAACCTCGCTTGCATCCCACAACCCCATGTCGTAGTAGTCTTCCCACACATAAACCAAACCCGGGCCGCCCACATATAACGCGTAATTATCGTCAAATCGGATTTTTACAGAAACAGCATGCCATTCGTAGCCCTCCAGGGCGGGGTGATTCACATTGCCTTCGAATATGCGGTAGTTGGACAGAGACAATTTGCCATAGGTTTTGTATGTTGGGTCATTCACGCAAGTGGTGATATAGTCGTACTCCGTATCCAGTTCGGTGATATTGATTGTCCAACCTCGGGCTTCAAAGTCAGCTTGAAGAACTTCACCCTCCGTAACACCGCACACAGAGCAGGTCTTGGGGGCCTGATAGTTGGCGTCCACCCAGGTGTGCCCGTTGGCCTCACATTGGGACAGGGGCTCGGTGACCTCTTCCGTTGTCAGCGGTACCTCTGTCGCTTCTGTGGTAGCTTCCATTGTCGCTTCCGTTGCTTCTGGGCGTGTCACCTCGGTTGCATCTGTCGGAATATCGATCGGCTCGTACCCCGGCATCTGCTCCACAAGATAGTAGTTGCACAAAATGTATTCGATGATAACGTCGTCGACGATATCCACAAGCTTTTCCTGCCATGTTTCCGGTAACTTACCGTTATACGCCTCAATCACCCATGATGGCCACTCCTTGATGCTATACCAATCTTCTTGCCATGACAGAGAGTCCCCACTTATAATATAATCGTAGCCCAACGCAATATCTTCCTGCGCAGGAACTGCCCAGATTACCCTATCTGTGTTCCACTCGCCGTAATAGAAGCTCCAGTCAATACCGTTGACCCGGCGCTGGCAGATCAAGGCATCTTCGGAATAGGCCGCGTCAGCAGTAGATTTGACAGCTTCGAGGCAGAACCAACCAAGTTTTTCGGTACCGCCAACCGTGCTGGACCACTTCGGATTGGTTTCTGTGTACATCGTATCACCAACGTACAGATAATCCCATCCCTCTTCCGTCGTATCAGAAATCTGAATATACTCGTCCAAATTATCTATGATTTGCTGGATAGGCAACGATTCTTCTTTCGCCCGGTCATACCACGAGCCCAGGACATAGAGCGTTTCTCCGGAAACCGTCTGGATCTGACCTAAACCAAACACAGGTGCATACTCAACGTACATATCCGCATAATCTTTATACATGGCTTCCAGCGATGTGGGATCGGCATCAAAATACAGCCATATAGCCGGATCTTCATTCGGTATAATCATAGCCACTTCAAAATAGGTATCGAAACCTTCATTCCATACCATATATGTGTCTTCCTGCTTTGCAGTCAAACAGAAGAATTTGGAGCCGCAGGGAACCTGACAATCCGTGCTGTTTT
The DNA here is from genome assembly GCA_045538415.1 of Faecousia sp. Lineage (GTDB taxonomy): Bacteria > Bacillota > Clostridia > Oscillospirales > Oscillospiraceae > Faecousia. Next base: position 12,132 of record JAZSRI010000009.1, read on the forward strand.
GCGAAGCCACATGACGATGAAACGAATAGCGCTCATCATATGGTCGAACAATACGAGGCCACAGTGGCAGCTCCGGAACGGGCTCCGGCACAGGCTTCGCCGGTACTGCCAGGGTAGTTACCACCGCAACAGTTGCCGCGCAGGAGGCCAGCAGCTTCATTGCCTTGGCGATTCTGCTTTTCTTTTTCTGGGCAGGTTTACGCTCCTGTTGGGCAGTCTCTTCCGTTGCCGGAGCATCCTGCCGCGCCGTGGTTTCGGGTGGCTTTACAATATAGAACTCCGCCCCGTAGGGGAAAGTATCCTTCGCCAAAGTGGGGTCCGATTCCGGTGGACCCCGGTAGATCTCATTATCGTATAGAGACATGGCATCCACCCGCCTCAGTCAGCCTTATGTACAACGATCTGGTTATAAGGACAGCTGATACCCAGCTCCTCCATGCCTTCCTTCAGCTCCCGGTTCAGCAGCCGGGCAGCAGAAAAACGGTCAGATTCCGCAACGCCAGCCACCACACGCAGCGTTACCGCGCTGGCATCCAGCGCCTGGACACCCTTGTACTCGGGTTTCGCGGGAAAGGTTTCGGGATACTTCTCCTGAACTTTGGTCAGAACCTTATCCAGCGCATCTTCCGCATCGGCGATCTTGATCTCATAGGGGACGGGGAAATCACAGATCGCAAAGGATGCCTGACTGGAAAGGTTAATAATATTCCGCATGTCGGAATTATTGATGACCTTCACATTGCCGCCGGCATCAGTGACGCAGGTGGTGCGGACACCGATGCTGGTGACCGTACCCCGGTAACCGCCCAGCTCAATAATATCGCCCACATTGTACTCGTTCTCAAAAATCATAAAAAGACCCGTGATCATGTCCGCGATCAGGCTCTCCGCGCCGAAGCCAATCACCAGAGCCAAAATTCCAAGACTGGCAAACAAGGTGGCCAGATCCACGCCCAGAATGGACATGCCCCAGAAAATACCCACAATGATGGTCAGATAGTTGAAGCCGGACTGCGCCAGATTCAAAATCGTCTTGCTGCGGCCGGCTTTGGGCTTTATCGCACCCATCAGGGCAACACAAACCACACGGATGATCATCAGCAGCAGGATCATGACCACCAACTGGAACACAACAATCCAGTCAAATTTGATCACTGCGGAGATTTGTCCCACATCGCCAAACATATTGCTCACAGCCTCGGTCACCGGGTCTGCAATCTCCACAGGCAGCAGGGCGATCAGAGAGGGATTGCTGATGAACAGTACAACCAGCAGCATCAGCACCATCAGCACCAGCTTCAGCACTTTTTTTCCGTTCTTTTTCCGGGAACGGTTTTTAACGGGCTTAGCCTGTACCTCTTCTGTAACGTTCTCTTCCTTCACAGGGGTAGTGTTGTTTTCCATAAGGGATTCTCCTCTCTTTTTCTTGCACCGGCCAGCAATGCATATTCTTTCACTAAGTGTATCATTTCCAGCGGTGTATTTCAACAAAAAATGTACACAAACTCCTTATCTTCCAACGTTCATACTTATCAGTCTATCTGCACGAAAAGAACGCATGCACTGGATACCCTTATTTTTTAGAAGCGAGTATCTCTTATAGTGGATAATGCCTTCACTTTAGATTTCACTGACTTGAAATATTCGCTTTTTTTATTCACTTTTCTACTTTTTTTGACTAAATATTGACAACAACCGGCCTACATGATAGGATACGCCAAAAAAGATTGGTTACATGTGAGGTGTATTATGAAATTTGAATTTCCTAAGGATTTTAAGTTTGGCGTAGCATCGTCTGCCGTTCAAATTGAATCCGCTTCCTATGACGACGGGAAGGGTATGGACATTTGGCAATACAGATATACACTTGCACCCCAAATGTTCTATTATCATGACACTGATTATGGCGCGGACTTTTATCACAAGTATAAAGAAGATATCCAGCTTATGAAGGAACTTGGGATTACTGCGTTCAGGTTTTCGATTGCTTGGTCAAGAATTTATCCCAATGGCCCGGACAAGATAAACCAAGCAGGAATTGACCATTATCACAACCTTCTTGACGAACTGAATAAGAATGGAATCATGCCTTTGTTTGACCTTTGGCACTGTGATCTTCCTCAGTGGGTAATGGAAAAAGGCGGACCTGTCAATCCTGAGTTTATTGATTGGTTTGTAACCTACGCAAAGACCTGCTTTAGGGAATATGGGGATAAGGTTCCCTATTGGTCAACGGTTAACGAGCCGCAGTGCAACATTATGGCTCCCTATGCCTGGGGCGTTCAGCCTCCCCACGAAAAAGACATTAGGAAGGCTAACCTTGCCGGCCATCATATGATCTTAGCCCACTTTAAGGCGGTCAAGGCATATAGGCAGATGGGCTGCAAGGGTAAGATCGGTATTGTAAATCACTTTCAGCTGGCATACGGCGCAACCTTGGATGAAAAAGACCAGAAAGCAGCTGAAAGAGATATGGACTTCTATTCTTACTGGTATACAGATGCTATTTATTCCGGCCGTTACCCTGAAAGCGTATTGCAATATCCCTATATGAAGGACAATATGCCCGAAAACTATCAGAAAGACTTGGAAGAAAATTTTGTCCCGTCTGACTATATAGGAATGAACTATTACGGCGCATATAATGTCAGGTATGCAAAGAACGACGAATTGGATTATGAAGTCGTTCCTTCAAACGTGAAAGACGTGCTTGGCTTCTCGCCCAATGCGGCGGGAATCTTTGACGCCGTTAATCTGGCTGTTAAGAGATATCCCGGTTATGAAATAGTAATCACCGAAAACGGTCAGGGTAAAAACAGATGGGGTAACTACCAGGAAGAGCTGGAGGACGATTACCGAATTACGTGTATTCGTGAGCATCTTCGGGGGCTTTCCAGATGCATCGCAGCAGGCTTCCCTGTAACGGGGTATTACCATTGGACTATTTTAGATACCACCGAGGGTGTGGGTGGCGGTTATGAACCTATATATGGCCTGGTTCAGGTTAGGTTTGACAGAGAAGAACGCACCAGGGTTCCGAGAAAGAGCTTCTATTATTACAAAGACGTTATCTCAAAGGGATATGTGGAATAAGTCAAAACTACCAATTATGTGACAGTGTAATGAACAGGCAGGCGCATGGTTTCCATGTGCCTGCCTGTTCTTATGAGGAAGTGCCCCATCCATGTGTGGATGGGGCACCTTGCTTGTTTGAATGGAAACGCTGTCCTTCATTCTTTCCGCACGGAACGGGTGTACTCTGTAAGAGTCATTCCTGTGTGTTTTTTAAACACCTTTGAGAAGTAATGAATACTTTCATATCCCACACATTCGGCAATCTGGCTGAAGTTCAGCTCTCTTTGGCGCAGCAGCCGCTTTGCCTCCTTTATCCGAACCCCCGTCACATAAGTGATAACAGAGCTGCCAATCTCCTCACGGAATATGCGCTTGAGTTTTGTAGTGCTTATGCCATGTACCTGTGCGATGGACTGGAGCGTCAGCTTTTCCGCATAATTCTGCTGGATGTATGTCTGCAGCCGTTTTGTCATAACCGCAGGGTCTGCCCGAACGTCCGCAACCAGCCGTCTGCGTTCCATGGGAACCCTGCTCTTATTGCGGAAGGCGTAAATCATCAGTTCTTCCAAACGGTTGCAAATAATCTGCTGGCTGCCATAAGGAGCATCCGGTAGTTTTTCCAACCGGATTGCCGCAGGCTCGTTGTCAAAATGTGCAAAGGTCTGCTCCGCCTCGCGGACAATAACCGCCATACACTGCTTTTCTACCGTCCCCAGAGTAATAATCTCATTTTGAAAATGATCGGGCAGCTCTCCCTCCACGGAAAAGGCTATATTTACAATTGCCGCCGGCTTATCCTGCCAAACCCGGCAGCTGTGGAAAGTATTGGGCTTGCCCAATGCCATCTCTCCGGCCTTCAGCAGATAGGCTTGCCCATCCCTGTACTCTATGACCTGGCCCCTGTCCACATATCCCAATTCCCAAAAATTATGCGCTTCTCCAGGGAACACAAAGTCTGTAGGCAGGTCATAATAGGAGACATTCACCAGTGATGTAATACGGAACTCAGTTTCCGGTTTTTTTAACAGAAAGTCTTGCATCATTTATCACCTTCTGTTTTAATAAAACCATTTTTCTGCCTGTTTGTCAACCTATAAGTTATCCGTTTGACACGTCTGGCACAGCTTTTATTATGCACCTATATAAATTGCGGAATATATTGCTTACAGGTCCTTATCCGCAAGGCCATAGCTCCAGCTTGCAAAGGGCTTTGCGATGGCTTCAGACACATAGCAGGTACCCTTACCCAGACGGAGGATGGAAGCGGGGAAGTCCTGCGTGATGGGGCCGTACAGTTCCAGACGGGAGACCATTCTCTGCCAGGAGCTGCCATCAGGATTCACGAAATTATGCAGTTCCACACGCTCTTTAGCGCTGCAGATATCTCTGGGGCCAATGGTAGCAGCCTTATAAGGCACTGCCCATACGTCACCGGAGGCACCCATGGGAGAGAACAGGGAGTTCTCACACACGGTCAGCGGGGTGGTGGTTACGATACGGGAACCCAGCTTGCAGAATTCCTCCAGAGAGTCTGCTTTAAATTCTTCGGTTCTGGGGTCGATAAACGCAGTGTGTCCGGGCCAGCCAGTAGCTGTGTAAACTACATCTACACCACCGCCGGTGATGTCTTCAATGATACGGGAGTATACATCGGTTCCCTTGTTCTCATTGGTATGTACATGCCAGTTCTCTACAGGAGGACGGAGATCTTCGCGGATACGGCCGTAGAAATGGGTTCTGAAGGAGTAACCCAGACCGGCACCGTATGTCAGAGGTGCCACATTGCCGTCCTGATCTGCCCACTCATCCATAGCAAAGGCATGCACATTCCGGGCAGAAACATTGAACTTATTGAGCATGTTGGCAACAGCGCTGTAGGCACCGGGCCACTGGTTGGGGCAAATCATGGAGAAGGGAGTATCGTTGATGTCAGACATCAAAATACGGTAGAACATATCCTGCACCATGTGCAGTACGGGATCCATAACCACCTTTACGGAAAAACCGTTTTCGTTGGTGTACTCCATATCCTCACGCTTGATATTGCGCACCCGCTCCAATTCTTCCAGAGGCATGTCGCTGTGGGGCAGCCAAGGTGCCGGTTTAAAACTAAATTCATCGTACAAAGCCATAGTAATATTCTCCTTTTTATTAGTTTGATATTTTCATTATAAGTCCCGCAGGCATGCATTGTCTTTGCATTTTAGGACAGGTTTTTTGCAAAATCGGTTTGCTTTTTTCTTTTCGGTGCTATATCCATGTTAGAAACAAGCCTTCTGGATGTAACGTTTTTGTGTATTGTTGCATACACCAGTATGAATCAGATTGTATATACCTATATATCCCCTATTCCGGAAGCGGTACCCAACGAAAAGTCCCATTGCGGTTTTTACACACCTGACGCTGCGCTGTTTCCGGTATCCTGCCACGCAAATAAAATATTTTGTTTTTTCCTGTGTTTGGCCGTCAATTATCGTTGACTTTACCCGGAAAAAGTGTTAGAGTTATTAAAATGAACGCTATGACGAAACCCAGTACGCGCCAATTCCTTTTTGTAGAGAGCTGCCGTCCGGTGCAAGGCAGCAGGAGGATCGCGCCGAATTCCTTTCTGAGCGGCTCTGCTGAACCTTCCAGTAGGCGGAGACGGGTGCGCCCGATATCGCGCTTACGGTCTGTCTGGACCGGATGAGGCCGCCCTAAGGCGGTAAATTGAGGTGGTACCACGGGGTAAACTCGTCCTCTGCTTGTTGCAGAGGTTTTTTTATTCCCCAATCATTAGAAAAGGACGTTCGATTATGGTCATTACCGATTATTTGGAGCGCAATGCCAGGCTTTACGGCGCTGAGACCGCGCTTGTGGAAATCAACCCTTCAGAGGAGCGTGACAACGCCGTCACATGGCATGAGTTTAATCTGATTGAAAACGCCAATCCGGATATGCCCTACCGCCGGGAACTGAGCTGGAAAGACTTTGACCGGCGTGCCAACCGGTTTGCCAATCTGCTGCTGAGCCGGGGTTTGAAAAGGGGCACCAAGGTGGCTGTTCTGCTGATGAACTGCCTGGAGTGGCTTCCTGTTTATTTTGGTATTCTCAAGGCAGGCTGCATTGCTGTGCCTATGAACTTCCGCTACTCCTCCGACGAAATCCAGTACTGTCTGGAGCTGGCTGATGTGGAGGTTCTGGTATTCGGCCCTGAGTTTATCAGCCGGATGGATGGAATCGTGTCCAACCTGGGTTTCCTGAAAATGATGTTCTTTGTGGGCAAAAACGGTCCTGCCTATACAGAAGACTGCATGCGGCTGATGGAATTCTGCTCCTCCAGCCCTCCTCCCGTGGCGCTGTGCGAAAACGATCATGCGGTCATTTATTTCTCCTCCGGCACTACCGGTTTTCCCAAGGCGATCCTACATAATCACAGAGCTTTGAACTGCGCCTGCATGGTGGAACAGAATCATCATGGACAGTCCCGTAATGACGTTTTCCTGTGCATCCCGCCCCTGTACCACACCGGTGCGAAAATGCACTGGTTTGGTTCCCTTCTCTCCGGCAGTAAGGCAGTTCTGCTGCGTGGTGTGAAGCCAGAGTGGATTCTTCGGGCTGTGACAGAGGAAAAATGCACCATCGTCTGGCTGCTGGTGCCCTGGGCTCAGGACCTGCTGGACGCTGTCGCTGACCGCCGGATTCAGCTTGATGAGTATCAGCTCCAACAGTGGCGGCTGATGCACATTGGCGCGCAGCCGGTGCCCCCCAGCCTGATCCGCCGCTGGATGGAGCTGTTCCCCCACCATCAGTATGACACCAACTACGGCCTGTCCGAATCCATCGGCCCCGGCTGTATCCATCTGGGTGTGGAAAACACCCATAAGGTGGGTGCCATCGGTAAGTCCGGCTACCTCTGGCAATCCAAAATCATTGACGAGACCGGCACGGAAGTGCCCCAGGGTGAGGTTGGAGAGCTGGCTGTCAAGGGTCCCGGCGTGATGCTCTGTTACTATAAGAATCCCGAAGCCACCAACGAAGTGCTGAAAGACGGTTGGCTCTGGACGGGAGATATGGCCCGCATGGACGAGGAAGGCTTCATCTATCTGGTAGACCGGAAGAAAGACGTGGTAATCTCCGGTGGTGAAAACCTGTATCCTGTCCAGATTGAGGACTTCCTCCGTGGTTTTGACAAAATCAAGGATGTGGCCGTTATCGGCCTGCCCGATCCCCGGTTAGGCGAAATTGCCGCTGCCATTGTGGAGATCAAGGAAGGCGTCCAGTGCACCAAGGAAGAGATCAACACATTCTGCGCCGGCATGCCCCGGTACAAGCGTCCCAAGAAGATCATCTTTGACCGGGTTCCCAGAAACCCCACCGGAAAGATTGAGAAACCTGTACTTCGTGAAAAATACTGCCACGGCCGTCTGGTGGAATCCCAGATTACCGGCTGATACCCTAAGGAGGTAACCCCATGAAAACACTGATGCTTGGCAACGAAGCCGTTGCCAGAGGCCTGTTTGAGGCCGGCTGCAGTTTTATATCCAGCTATCACGGCACTCCCAGCACCGAAATTACCGAATGTGCCGCCACCTACAAAGAAATCTATGCCGAATGGGCACCCAACGAAAAGGTTGCCATGGAAGCAGCCTTTGGTGCCAGTCTGGCGGGCAAGCGCAGCTTCTGCGCCATGAAGCACGTGGGTCTGAACGTAGCGGCTGACCCCCTGTTTACCATTGGCTCCACCGGCGTCAACGGCGGTATGGTCATTGGCGTGGCTGACGATGCGGGTATGCACTCGTCCCAGAACGAGCAGGACTCCCGCCATTATGCCAGAGCTTCCAAAATTCCTATGCTGGAGCCCTCTGATTCCGCCGAAGCCTTGGCCTTCACCAAGCTGGCATATCAGCTGTCCGAGCAGTTTGATACCCCCGTCTTTATTAAAATGTGTACCCGTGTTTCCCACTCCCAGAGCATTGTTGAGCCGGGCGAACGTATTGAGGTAAGCAAAACTTACGAAAAGACACCCCAGAAGTACATTATGATGCCCGGAAATGCCAAGCTCCGTCACCCCATTGTGGAGGAGCGCACTCGCCGGCTGGTGGAATGGGCAGAAACCGCCCCCATCAACCGCGTAGAGGAGGGTGCAGACCATAAGATCGGCATCATCACCTCCTCCACCTCCTACCAGTATGTGAAGGAGGTCTGCGGAGATACCTACCCTGTGCTGAAGCTGGGTATGATCTGGCCTATGCCGGAGAAGCTGATTTTGGATTTTGCCAAATCCGTCAGCCAGCTGGTAATCGTGGAAGAGCTGGACAGCTTCATCCAGACCCACTGCCGGGAACTGGGACTTGCCTGTGTGGGTAAGGAAACCTTCTCCTGCATGGGAGAGTTCTCCCAGAATCTGATTGCGGAAAAACTGGGTGTAAATGTAGCTTCCGGCACCAAGTTGGACGCTGCCATTCCGCCCCGTCCTCCCGTTATGTGCGCCGGCTGTCCCCACCGTGGCCTGTTCTACACTCTGGCAAAGAACAAGCTGACCGCTCTGGGCGACATTGGCTGCTACACTCTGGGTGCTGTGCCCCCTCTGGCGGCGCTGGATACCACCATCTGCATGGGTGCTTCCACCCCCAGCCTCCACGGCTTTACCAAGTCCGGCGGCGCTGATGAAAAGAAGGCTGTGGCCGTCATCGGTGACTCCACCTTTATGCACTCCGGTATGACGGGCCTTGTAAACATGGCCTACAACGAATCCTGCGGTACGGTCATCATCGTGGACAACTCTATCACCGGCATGACCGGTCATCAGCAGAACCCCACCACAGGCTACAACCTGAAGGGTGACCCCTGCACCAAGATCGATCTGGAAGCTTTCTGCCGGGCCATCGGTATCCGCCGGGTTCGCGTGGTAGATCCTTATGATCTTGCCCAGTGCGACGCGGCTATTAAAGAGGAGACCGCTGCGAACGAACCCTCCGTTATCATCTCCCGCCGTCCCTGTGCCCTGCTGAAATACGTCAAACACAAAAAGCCCATCCTTGCAGACCCCGCTAAGTGCGTAGGCTGCAAAGCCTGTATGAAGATCGGCTGTCCCGCCATCAGCATCACCGACAAGAAGGCCAGCATCGACAACACCCTGTGTACCGGGTGCGGTGTCTGCGCTCAGCTGTGCAAGTTTGACGCCCTGCAGGCAGCAAAGGAGGACTGAACATGAAAACACAGAACATTATGATCGTCGGCGTTGGTGGTCAGGGCAGCCTCCTGGCCTCCAAGCTGCTGGGCCGTATGCTGCTGCAGAAGGGCTATGATATCAAGGTATCTGAGGTTCACGGTATGAGCCAGCGTGGCGGCAGCGTGGTTACCTACGTACGGTTCGGTGACAAGGTCTACTCCCCGGTCATTGACAAGGGCGAAGCTGACTTTATTGTTTCCTTTGAGCTGCTGGAAGCTGCCCGCTGGACAGAGTACCTGAAGCCCGGCGGAAAGATCGTGGTCAATACCCAGCAAATCAGCCCCATGCCGGTTATCACCGGTGCCGCAGAATATCCCCAGAATCTTGCGGAGCAGATGAAAGCTGCCCAGCTTGATGTGGATGCCTTTGACGCGCTGGCGCTGGCCAACCAGGCTGGCTCTGCCAAGGCTGTTAATATCGTACTTATGGGTCATCTGTCCCGGTACTTTGACTTTACTGAGGAAGAATGGCTGGACGCGATTGAGCAGAGTGTACCCCCGAAGTTCCTGGAACTGAACAAAACCGCGTTTTGTCTCGGCCGTAACGCCTAAGCTGTAAGATGTGAGGATTTCCAATGACAAACTACTATCAACCTGAAATCGAAACTGCCTCCAGAGAACAGATTCTGGAATGGCAGAATGAGCGCCTGGTAAAACAGGTTCGGCACGTGTGGGACAATGTCCCCTATTACCGCAAAAAAATGGAAGAAAAAGGTCTGACACCTACCGATATTCAGGGCGTTCAGGACCTGCATAAGCTGCCCTTCTTGAGCAAGGATGACCTGCGGGAGGCCTATCCCTACGGTCTGCTGGCAAAGCCCCTGTCCGACTGCGTCCGTATCCAGTCCACCTCCGGCACTACCGGCAAACGTGTGGTAGCCTTCTACACCCAGCACGACGTGGACCTGTGGGAGGACTGCTGCGCCCGGGCCATTGTGGCAGCCGGGGGCACCAGGGAAGATGTGTGCCATGTGTCCTACGGCTACGGTCTGTTTACCGGCGGCCCCGGCCTGAACGGCGGTTCCCACAAGGTGGGCTGCCTGACCCTGCCCCTGTCCTCCGGCAATACCGAACGTCAGCTCCAGTTCATGGTAGATCTGGGTTCCACCATTCTTTGCTGCACCCCGTCCTATGCCGCGTATCTTGCAGAGACCATCCACGAGCGGGGTCTGCGGGATCAGATTAAGCTGAAAGCCGGTATTTTCGGTGCGGAGGCATGGAGCCAGCAGATGCGGGAAGATATTGAAAAGAGCCTTGGCATCAAGGCATATGATATTTACGGTCTGACCGAGACCTCCGGCCCGGGTGTTGCCTATGAATGTGAAGAACAGGCAGGCATGCACATCAACGAGGACCACTTCATTGCTGAGATCATCGACCCCAACACCGGTGAGGTACTGCCGGAGGGTTCCAAGGGTGAGCTGGTCTTTACCTCCATCACCAAGGAGGCCTTCCCTCTGCTGCGTTACCGCACCCGGGACATCTGTGTGCTTACAAGAAACCCCTGCTCCTGCGGCCGAACCCATGTGAGAATGTCCAAGCCCATGGGCCGCAGCGACGATATGCTGATTGTCAAGGGTGTCAACGTATTCCCGTCCCAGATTGAGGCGGTTCTTCTGGAGCAAGGGTATCCTGCCAACTATCAAATTATTGTTGACCGTGTCAACCACTCCGACACCATGGAAGTCATGGTGGAAATGACACCGGAGAACTTCTCCGACTCTCTTGCCAAGATTACTTCCATGGAAAAGAATCTGGTCAACGCCCTCAAGGCCATGCTGGGCATTTACGCCAAGGTCCGTCTGGTAGCGCCTAAGACCATCGCCCGCAGTGAGGGCAAGGCTGTCCGCATCATTGACAACCGTAAGATTTAAGGAGGGGACAAGATGGTATACCAAATTTCCGTTTTTCTGGAAAACCGTGCCGGTCAGCTGGCGGAAGTCACCGACGTACTGGCTAAAGACAACATTGACCTGCGGGCTATCTCCATTGCGGAGACCGCGGACTACGGTATTCTGCGCATGATCGTGGACGATGCCCAGAAAGCCACCGGTATTCTGATGCAGCACGGCTACCTTCTGTCCATGACCCCCGTGCTGGTAGTTGCCGTCCCGGATCAGCCCGGCGGCATTGCCCCCGTGCTGGCCACACTGGCTGAGGGCAACATTGATATTGAATACATGTACTCTCTGTTTACCCATATTGAAGGCAAGTCCTACATCGTTTTCCGGGTGGCAGAGGAAGAGAAATTCGTCACTCTGCTGGGCACCCACGGAATCACCCCCTGTACCAGCCAAGAGCTGGGCATCCAATGATTAGAAGCGAGGTACACTCTATGCAGGAAATGAGCAGAAAAAATCAGTATTTCACCGACTCCGTCATCCGGCGCATGACCCGGATCTCCATCGACTGCGGCGCTATCAATCTGGCCCAGGGCTTCCCCGATTTTGATCCCCCCAAGGCCATGCTGGACCGCCTCAGTCAGGTCAGCTATTTAGGCCCCCACCAGTATCCCATCACCATGGGCGCCCCCAATTTCCGTCAGGCGCTGGCCAGAAAATGCGGCCGCTTCATGGGTCGAACCCTGAACCCGGATACAGAGATGGTGGTTACCATCGGTTCTACCGAGGCTATGGTGGATACCATTTTCGCCCTGACCAACCCCGGAGACAAGATTGCCATGTTCTCCCCTTATTTTGAGAACTACCGTGCCCAGGCCATCATGGCTCAGTGCGAGCCGGTCTTTATTCCCCTGACCCCTCCCACGTTCCACTTTGACCCCAATGTTCTGGAGGATGCCTTTAAGCAGGGTCTTAAGGCCATTCTCATCTGCAACCCCTCCAATCCCAGCGGTAAGGTCTTTACCTATGATGAGCTGAAGCTGATTGCTGACCTTTGCATCAAGTACGATGTCTACGCCATTATGGACGAAGTGTATGAGCACATCATCTACGAGGGCCACAAGCACATCTATATGAACAGCCTTCCCGGCATGTGGGAGCGGACCGTATCCTGTTCCTCCCTGTCCAAGACCTATTCCATTACCGGCTGGCGTCTGGGCTATGCCATTGCGCCCCAGCACATTATGGATCGGATCAAGCAGTACCACGACTTCAATACAGTAGGTTCTGCCTCTCCCCTGATGGAGGCCGCTGTTGTAGGTCTGGATATGCCCGACAGCTATTACGAAGAATTTGGTGCCCACTACGCCCACATGAAAAAGCTCTTCACCGAAGGTCTGGACCGGATCGGCATTCCTTACACAGATCCTCAGGGTGCGTACTTCGTCCTTGCCGACATTTCCCCCTACCTGAAGAAAGGTCAGACAGACGTGGAATTCTGTGAAGAGATGGCCCGCAAGGTAGGCGTAGGCGCTGTGCCCGGCACCTCGTTCTTTAATGAGAAGGGTGTCAACAACATCATTCGCCTGCACTTTGCCAAGCTGGATTCCACATTGTATGAAGCACTGGACCGTCTGTCCCATATTCGGGAAAAGATGGGCTGATGCTCAGTTACATCTTGAAGTATTGAAACACCCCGCACCAACCGGTGCGGGGTGTTTTTTAGACGGTATAAACCGGATATAAATGGGAGTTTCTCCGGCATTTGGGAAAAAACATTCCGCCTAACCAAATATTACTGGCCTGCAGCTTTCGCTGCAGGCCAGTTTTTATTGGGTTTTTGGGTTATGCGGCGTACTTGCCGCCCTTACGCTTCTTGCTCATCAGCAGCACCACGATGGCCGCAAGGCTGACCAGCATCAAGCTGCCTGCCAAAACGATGGGGGCAGTGTCACCGGTAACAGGCGTGGTAGGCGCTTCGTAAATGTTGGTGAAAATCACCTCCACAGAATCTATCTCCTGCCCATTGATCACAGTATACAGCGTGCCGTCTTCCTTAGCAGCAACCGCAATCTGGATTTCGTAGACCGTCTCGTCATAGGTAACGCCAACTGCCTTACCCTGCTTCTCCATCACCCGATAGGTGACCGTCTTGCCCACATCCTCCAGAGTATAGGCAATCTGGAATCCTGCCTTACCGGTAGCACCGGTCTTGGCGGAGGACCGCTGGACATCGCCCTCATAAATCAGGATTTCAAAATCCTCAGCGGTAATGCCGGGCTGGGTCTTATTCTCCACGATCTTGGTCACATCGATAAGAACCATAGCGGGATCCGGTTCTGTAAAGACGTTTTCGAAGGCAATTGCGCCGTCTGCCGCACCATCTACAGTATGGCTTACGGTAATGCCGCCCTCGCCATTATCCTTGACGGTAACCACTACCTCGTATACCTTATCATCGTAGGTGATGTAAGGATCATCACCGGCAATTTCCTTGACAGTGTAGGTGTACTTGGTCTGGCCACCCACGGTGGTGTGACTCTCATCGAACTTCAGGGCTGTGAATCTGAAGCTGCCGTCAACGCTGTTCTTAACAGCTTCCACCAGCTTGCCGTCTTCATCATACAGGCCGAACTGGAACTCGTCTGCCTTCACGGAGTTTCGGTCACCGATTACGGTCTTGATGCCCTGCAGAACCACTACGCCTTCGCCATCCATCTGGTAGGTGTTGGTGAATTCCAAGGTGCCGTCCTTCTTACCGTCGACAGTAACCTCACCAATACTCAGAACACCCTTGGTATCCACCACTTCCACAGTCAGTTCATATTCTTCCTTGGCGTACTGGACAAAGCCCAGTACCTTCTCAATTTCCTTGACTGTAAAGGTGTACATGCCGGCCTCGGGGAAGCTCAATGCATCAAACTTCACCGCTCCGTCTTCCAGATTCTTCTTGGTCTGCTCAACCTTCTGCCCAGCGATCTCACCCTCCAGCTTGAAGGTGAACTCGCCGCCGGCGAGAGGCTTGTTGTAGTGCTTCTGTGCCTCGGGAGCGTAAGTCACAGGCGCGGGATCGGTGTAGACATTTTCAAAGATAATGTCGCCCGTTTCCACACCGTCAACGCGGTAACTTACATTAATGTAAATACTACCTTGATCGTTATCCCCCACAAAGATCTCTACGGTGTAGACCGCATCATCATACTGGTAGCGGGCATTATCACCGGCGATTTCCTTAACAGTGTAGGTGTACTTGGTCTGGCCACCCACGGTGGTATGGCCCTCACCGAACTTCAGGGCTGTGAATCTGAAAGTGCCGTCAGCATTGTTCTTAACGGTCTCCACCAGCTTGCCGTCTTTATCATACAGGCCAAACTGGAACTCGCCTGCCTTCACTGTATCCCGGTCGCCGGTGAGAACCTTGGTGCCTTGCAGGATGACTTCACCCTTGCCTGCCATCTGGTAGACATTGGTGAATTCGATGGTGCCGTCTTCTTTGCCGTTGACGGTAATGGCGCCCAACATCAGCTCACCCTGAACACTCATTACCTCGACAATCAGTTCATACTCTTCCTTGGCGTACTGGACAAAGCCCAGTGCCTTTTCGATTTCCTTGACTGTAAAGGTGTAAGTGCCAGCCTCGGGGAAGTACAGCGGGTCAAATTCCACTAAGCCGCCTGCCAGATTCTTCTTGGTCTGCGCAATCTGCTGACCGGCAATTTCGCCTTCCAGCTTGAAGGTGAACTCTCCACCAGCCAGAGGTTTGTTGTAGTTCTTCACTGCCGCAGGCGCATAAGGTACCGGTTCAGGATCGCTATAGACGTTTTCAAAGGTAATCTCTCCGTCCTCCACGCCGTCAATTGCATAGCTTACATCAACGCCGCCCTGCCCGTTATCCCATACAAAGATCTCCACGGTGTAAACCGTATCATCATACTGGTAGCGGGCATTGTCGCCGGGGATTTCCTCAACGGTATACACGTACAGTGCTCCACCGCTCACGATGGTGTGACTCTCGTTAAACAGCAGCGGTGTAAATGCAAAGTTACCATTTTCATCATTGGTAACAATTTCCAGCAGATTCCGTTCTTCATCGTACAGGCCAAACTGGAACTCTCCCGCCTCGAACGTATCCCGGTCACCGGTCACGGTCTTGGTACCCTCCAGAGTCACCAAACCTTCACCTGCCATCTGGTAGATATTGGTAAATTCCATGGTGCCGTCTATCTCGCCGTCCACCGTAACCGTGTTCAGATACAGAACACCATCCACATCCACCACGTCTACGATCAGCTCATATTCCTCCGCCGCGTACTGGATGAAGCCAAGAACCTTATTGATTTCCTTCACTGTGAAGGTGTACGTACCAGCCTCAGGGAAGTACAGTGTGTCAAACTCCACTGCGCCGTCTACCAGATTCTTCTTGGTCTGCGCAATCTGCTGACCGGCAATCTCGCCCTCCAGCTTGAAGGTGAATTCTCCACCAGCCAGAGGTTTGTTGTAGTTCTTCACTGCCGCAGGCGCATAAGATACCGGCTCAGGATCGCTATAGACGTTTTCGAAGGTAATCTCACCGTTCTCTACACCATCCACCGTGTAGCTTACAGCAATACCGCCCTGGTCATTGTCCTTTACGGTGACCGCTACCAGATAAACCGTACCATCATAGGTATAACGGGCATAGGCGCCGGGAATCTCCTTCACTGTGTAGAGATAGACATTCTCGCCGTCAATTGTGGTATGGTCCTGGTCAAAATACAGGGGGCTGAATGCAAAGTTGCCGTCCTCATCATTGGTAACCACTTCCAGCAGGTTGTCATCCTCATCATAAAGACCAAACTGGAACTCGCCTGCCTCGAAGGTATCCCGGTCGCCGGTCACGGTCTTGGTGCCCTGCAGAGTCACTTCGCCCTCGCCCACCATGTTATAGCGGTTAATGAATACCAGGTTATTTTCTTCCGCGATGCCGCTGGTCTTTTCCACGGTGATAGGCTCCTCTACACTGAGCACACCGTTGTTGTTGACCAACCGAATGGTCACCTTATAAACAGCAGAAGAGTAGTCCACATAGCTCAGGGTCTTGTCGATTTCTTCCACGGTGAAGGTATAGAAACCTTCCTCAGGGAAAGGTATCTCGTCAAAGAACACTTCGCCGCTTGCGTTGTTCTTCTTTTCCTGATACACGCCCAGCTTGCCGTCGGCACTCTTCAGAACGAAGGTGAACTCGTTGCCGCTCAGGCTCTTATCGTATTCCTTATTGACCTGAATTGCGTATGTTACAGGATTGGGAACAAAGGTGTTTGTAAAGGTAATTTCTTCGGTTTCAGAACCGTTGACGGTCTTGGTGATTTCCAGAATACCGTCCTTTACATCGTCCTTTACAGTAACCTGAACCGTAAACTCCGTGCCGTCATAAATGTACTGACCCTTGGTCCAGGTACCGTCTTCATTGTCCACCGCATCGGTGGGAATCTTTTCCTTGACCACATAGGTAAAGGTCTTGTCCACATCCTCAGCGGTATAAGTGATGGCATCGAATTCAAAGGAAGCGGTATTGCTGTTTCCTCCCTGAATCTCTACGCTGTCCAGCAGCGTATCGCCCTCATAGAGTTCGAAGGTAAACTCGCCGTCGGTCAGCATCTTGCCGCCCAGCAATTCCTTGGTGCCGGAGATGACCAGCTGGCCATCTTGCTGGCCGTAAATGTTGTGGAATTCGATGCCGCCGGTGGGCATGGTAATGGTTTCGCCGCCCTCGGGGGTAATGAGCATGGTGATATGGGTAGTGGTCACCAGATGACCCAAACCGTTATCCTTAACCTCGATATGCACATGATACTTGGTATCATCGTAGGTAATACCGCCCAGAGAGCCGCCCTGTTCCTCTACCACATAGTAGTAATTGCCCACTGTGCCAAAGGTAATTTCGTCGAAGGTGATGGTGCCGTCTGCGGCATTCTGCACAGTCTGCCGCTCACCGCCATCCTTGTCCGCAGCGTAGGTGTTGTCGGTCTTTTCGGTCAGGGTGAAGGTGAATTCACCGTCACTGAGCACTCTGCCGGTGAGTTCCTTGGTACCGGGGAGCCGTGCGGAAGTGCCCTGGGGAATGTACACATTCTTAAACAGGATTGCGTCACTGCCGATTGTCTCCCGGGTTTCGGTCGATGTGCCGTCACCGTTGTCGGAAACTGTGACCTTCACCGTTTCAGGGGCTGCGGTCAAGGTGCCGTCGCCGTTGTCGGTAACAGTAACCTTCACCACATAGTAGACCTTTTCGGTATTATGGGTGACACCCAGAATGGTGTCGCCGGAATTGATTTCTTCTATACGATAGAAAAATTCCTTGCCCGCATCGTCGCTGGTGTAGGTGATCTTATCAAAGGCAAAGCCTGCGGTATTGCCATCGCCTGCAAGGCGAGGACCGTTCTCTGCCACCATGCTCAGGCCGTTTTCCACAGCAGTATTCCCGTCAGCATTGGTGACCTGAGTCAGGCTGAACCGGAATTCCGCATTGATAATATTGCGGCCGCTGAGCTTCTTGGTGCCGCCCAGCACCAGCTGGGTATCGGCTGCCTTGTAAGTGTTGTGGAAGGTGACCTGCTGGGAAACAGAGTCCTCAAAGTAGTAGTACGCGGTCAACTGACCGTCATTCAGATCATTGTCTTCCACTACAATGACCATATCGTATACGGTTTCGTCGTAGGTGACACCACCCAGAGAACCTTCCTGCTCTACCACGTCATAATGGTAAACGCCTACCGTATCAAAGGTCAGAACATCTACATCCGTTGTGTCATCGGTATCTACAAATGCTACATTGCCGCTGGCATCGTTGGTGCCCTTCAACAGCCAGGTTGTGCGGTCGCCGTTGTTGTAAACGTAGAAAGTAAACTCTCCGGCTTCGAGATCCCGGCCTTCCAGATGCTTCAGCACCGTTTGATTTAGATTCACCGCTGCCTGCGTGGGTTTATAGATGTTTGTAAAGGCCAGAACATCACTGCTCAGCGCAGTGTCGCTGCCCAGAACGGTAACGGTCTCGGTCGCCGTCAAATCTGTACTGGAGCCGTCTTTGTAAGCCACATTGAAATGGACAAGGTACTCGGTTGCGTCAAAATACCAGCCATCCAGGAAGTACATGCCGTAGTAAGGTGATTCTGTATCCTCTACCCGCTGCGCGCCGGCAGGAATCTCCTCAGATACCACAAAATAGTAGTCGCCTATCTCCTTAAAGGAGCCTATGAAGCGAACCTCACCCGCGCCGTCGGTGATCTCTGTCAGGGAAGCCGCATCCTCATTTGTCAGCGGCTGGCCGTTAGTATCGGTCCGCACAGCGGTAATGCCAAAGCCTGCGGCATTGATCTCAGCGGTACCCGCCGTATTGGTAACGGTTTTCTTTACGTCGATGCTGACAGGTGCTGTATTATACTCATTGACGAACTTGGGCT
The DNA here is from genome assembly GCA_045538415.1 of Faecousia sp. Taxonomy (GTDB): domain Bacteria; phylum Bacillota; class Clostridia; order Oscillospirales; family Oscillospiraceae; genus Faecousia. Next base: position 30,700 of record JAZSRI010000009.1, read on the forward strand.
CTACAGTGAAAACACCGTCGTTGGGGTTGGGGGTCAGTTCCACTTGGTGTGTGGCAACTTTGGCTTCCAGTTCACCGCCCTTGTCGGTAACAATAACGGTAAATGTGTGGGTGGAGCGGTCGTAGGCAACGCCGGGAACCTTATCTTCGTCTCTGGGAACTACTTCCACGATCTGATAGGTGTAGGTACCCACCTTATCAAATTCCACGCCTGCCAATACATCGGCAATCTGGAAGGAGGTTTCCTTCTCAGTGGAGGAGGTATAGTATTCCACACTGGCAGTCTTACCAGTGATGTCCACCCAATCCTGACCATCCCACTGCTGTACCTGGAATTGGAATGTTATATCCAGGGGCGCGTCCCATTTAAAGGTCTTGGTGCCTTTGATATTCAGATTAACGCTGATGGGATCAAGATCGTATGTATTGATGATATTTGCGGTACCGTTGGCATCTTTAAAAATGGTTACTGTGTTGTTATCTTCCTGCGCAGCGCCGGTGTGGTCACGGGTCTTGATAGCGCTGGTAAAAATCTCACCCTGGGCAGAAGTCAGCACTTCTTCCACAGTCACCACAGTACCTTCCGGCAAACCAACAATCTCATAGCTCTGGCCGTCGACAATGGACAGATTCTGTCCTTCCACCTTCAGATAGCCGCTGGCATCCACAACCGCGGTGACATCGCTGCCCTGACTGCTCCTGACAGTGTAGTCCTCACCAGCCAGAGTAGCACCAACATTTACCTGAACCTCAAATTCCGCCGCCCGGATTGACGCGGGGATAGTATGTTCGCTGATGATCTCCTTGGTAATAAACAGATTGCCGTAGCTCTTGGGGCTGTTGGTAAATTCAGCAGACTGGATGGTCTGGTCCACCATCTGCACCACAGCTTCTGTACCGGAAACGGTTGTGCCATTGACCTTAACAGAGGAAACGCTGTAGTGAGTATTGCTTTCTTCGTAGATTGTGTAGGTATCGCCGGCTGTCAGGCCGATGATGTAAACCGTCTCGCCGTCACGGATGGTGAACTCTGCCCCAGCACCGGTAAATGTCAAGTCACTCCGGGAGGCCTCGTTGCCGTTTTCGTCCAGCAGGATCAGGGTGGCTGTACTGTTATTGCCGCCGGAGATTATGAAATCAAAGGTATCATCGGGGGCGCCATCGGCAGTTTCAGAAACGTTCTTGGTAACCTTGATACCCGTTGCCGGGGTGACAGTCAGCTTACCGTTATTGCCCAAAGTCACAGTAGAGTAGTAATGGCTGTCCTGCAGAACCTCGATCATGGGGTAGAAGTAGTAGTCCATGGTGTCAGTGTGGTCATTGGCACCCTTTTCAAACTGGTAGTCATTGTAGTAACGGTGGACAACGCCCTTTTTCACCATCCACTGGCCCGCATCGTTCTGCTCCAGGTTTTCAGCAGCCAAGGCAGCGGCAGAAATCTGCTCGTAGTGATAATGGATACGGAATCTTCCGTTTGTCAGCGCCTCGTACACCGGGTACTGGCGGTAGTAGGTTCCGCCGGAACTGGGCTGAGTGGTAACAGCAGTGTAGTCATCACCGTTTTTCTCATAGATTACAGTATCCTGAGTGTAATAATAACGCTCGTTCTGGACAGAGGGTTCAAAGTGGCTGTAGGTGTTCCGGGAGGTCTGCTGCTGGGGATTCTCCCCGGCCTTGTTCCACTGGTTGGTATAGAATACATAGCCCGCGTCCTTGTTGTCGGTACTGTTGTAGTAGCCTTGGCTGACCTTTTCCGCCAAATTCCAGTCATGGATGTCCTCCTGGAGCGCTACTTCATAGAGCAGGCGGATGGGTGTCACCTCATCGCTCTCCAGTGTTACATTCAGCACATCGGTGATGTTGCCGTCTGCGTCCACATCCACTTCCACCTGGTAAGTGATGGTGGGAATCAGGGAGGCGGGAATCTGCCATGTCACGATGGTCTCTCCCACGATACCATCGTTATCATAGTCATTGATTTCCTTGGACACACGGATAGAGGCGTACAGCATATCCTCAGCGGAAATGCCGTGGTCCGGATCCGTCTGACCCAGCACGCCATAAGACTTAATGATGTGGGTAGCACCCGCAGGAGGCGCTGTGGTGATGCCATCATACCAGAAGTCTAAGTAATTGCCGTCTTCATCGGAATACCAGCCAATGTAGTTGCTGTACGCGCCGGTGGCTGTATCATAACTGAGCTGGCCCTTGTCAAAGGCGTTCTGCAGCAGCTGACGGGCTATGGAGGTTTCGGTAATGCCCAACCGCTCCTTCACGGACCAAACGAAGTTATCGCCCAAGCTGGTGGGATTATCCACAGTGCCCAGACTGCCATCTGTCAGTTTTTGGGCCATGGCAGCGCCGGAGTAGAAGTTATCACCGATCAGGATGCCCTTCATCTCCGCCACTTCCATGTAGCCGCCGATCTTATCTGCAAAGGTGATATAGCCATCGTGGTCATGGTCCCGCTCCACATAGGTGGGGTAGTACTTGGACTGGAGTATGATTTCGTCCACAATGGATTCAAAGGCTTCTGCCAACTGATCGTCGGTATCCGCAGGGAAATACTCTGTGGTGTAGAGCTTGTCCGCCGCGGTCAGGGGATCGGTTGTATCGTTCTGCGCGTACAGATAAGAATATGTATAGCTATTGGGGCGGTTTCCGCTCCGGGTAGTGAAAACAGTAACTTGTTCGTTATCCAGGAAATCTGCCCAGAAATCGTTGAGCACAGTATCCTGAGCAGGATCCATCACTGCCAAAGCCTCCGGCAGACGGGTCACTTCTTCGCCATAGGCCAAGGTGTACAGCCGTGCTTCGGTGCCGTAATGCCGGCTCACTTCCCGCTTGGCAAAGGCGGCGGTCAGCTGGGTCATAAAGGCAATGGTGTAGCGGTGGTTATAGTCCTGGCCGTTAAAACGCAGATACATGTTGCTGGTGCCCAGATCGGTGCGGCCATTGTTGCCGTTATAGACGTTGTTGGCCATGGTGGGCTCGCCGTCGGTCATCAGCACCATAATAGGCATACGGTCGGTACCGGCCTGTACACCTTCGGTAACCTCAGTGTCCTGCGCCCGGAACATCTTCATGGCTTCGTAAATACCGTCCTGGGTGAAGGTGCCTCTTGCGGATTCCAGGCTGCCCGAGGGGGTTCGGTTGTCAGAATTCCTCACGCCGTTAAAAACCCGGATGCTCAGATTGTTGCTGTAAGCCTCCAGATATTTGCCGGACTGGGTAGTGGTATATCTGTCGATAGGCATCACAACCGTAGTAATGCCCTGATTGTCATTAAACTCTTTGGAGGTGTTGCCGGCATACAGCACAACACCTACCCGGTTGTTTTTGTTCAGCGCCAGCAGGTCGGTGATGGCCTTGTTGGTGGCAACCACCAGCTCATCGATGGCGCTCTGTCCCCTGTCATCATTGGTCTGCATGGAACTGGAAAGGTCCAAAACAAACACGGTGTCCGTGGGAATGGTGGAATAACCGGTAATCTCCTTGTTGGAGGCCACGGCAGACAGAGCCACCAGGAAATTATCGTCCTTGTCGGCAATCCGCACCCCGGCAGAAGTCCAATCCGCAGGAACATCCCCCGGTACAAAGACAGACTTGTCCGTCCAAATACCGCCGGCGTTTTCCGTGGTCAAGTCCACACCCGCCGCATCGGGATCCACAAACAGGGGCTCCCATGCATTGATGGTGGCATCATCCGCCGTCCGCGGGACACTGCTTGCAGGCAGGGACAGCGCCACACTGGGCAGCAGTCCAACAACCAGAACCAGAGTCAGCATCCACGCCAGACACTTTTGAAACGCACTGTACTTTCTCATATTCAAGTGACCTCCTTCGTCGCTTCGTTCACAGTTTCATAATCCGGGGCAAAAATCCCGCTTATATCGCAATGCCGCGTTGCGGCAGAGATGGGTTTTGGCACAGCAGGTTTTTCCTGCTGATATATAAGGATACCTTTGCGATTTTATACATAGTAAATTATACCTTTATCCTTCTATAAAATCAATCCCCAAACCGCAAATACATCCCCTCCGGACAGACATTTTTTTGCGGGAAAACCTACGATAGAATACGCAGGGGCGGCCCTTGGTAGGCTGTGGACACGTCCCACCAGAAATCTTTTGACCGACATAGTTTTGGGTTGTGATTTTTGTCGAATTGTGATAAAATGAGCAATAGCCATACATTGAGAGGAGGTGCTGTAAAAATGGAAGTCCGGCAGCAGACCAAACAGAAATTGCTGATTGCCCTCTGTGTGACGGTCATTTTGGCGTTACTGGCGCTGTTTGCCCTTTCCGGCGGCAATTTGGAGCTTCTGAAAAGCCTTTTTACACAAAACTTCTCCAATGAGGAACTGCGAGATCAACTGAAGGATTTCGGCTGGCGTGGGTATATCGTGATTTCTGTGCTGGCAGCACTGCAGCTGGTTTGTACGGTTTTACCCGCAGAACCTATTCAGGTTCTTGCCGGCTTTACCTTTGGATTTCCCGTTGGGCTTCTGTGCTGCATGATCGGTGTCCTGTTGGGAAGCACCCTGATCTATATGCTGCAGAACACCTATGGAGACCGGCTGCGGAGCTTTTTTGTAAAAAAGCTCAGTCTGGATCTGGAAAAAATCGCGAGATCCGGCAAAGCTACCTTTATTATTTTTCTCCTGTATTTCCTTCCCGCTATCCCCTACGGCATGATCTGTTTCCTGGGGGCAGGTATGGGTATGTCCTACCGGCGCTATATTGCAGTAACGGCGCTGGGTGCGCTTCCCTCTGTGTGCATCGGCGTGGGTCTGGGGTATATGACCATTGTATCCCATTGGATTGTTTCGGTTTGTGTTTTCGGGGTACTGCTTCTGCTGGTAATCCTTATGTTTTGCAAGAGGGACACACTGTTTGCCAAGGTGAACAGTTATGCCGATAGGCAGAAAAAGGTGTCAAAAAACAAAGTCAGGGACGTAAACGGCTTTGTAATGAACGTGGTGTACTTTGCGGCCAGGGTCTACTTTCTCCTTCGTGGTGTACGGGTAAAGACTGTCAACAAGGTGGGCAAACCGGAAAAGCCTTCCATTATTCTGTGCAACCACGGCTCTTTCATTGACTTTATCTACGCAGCGGCATTGCTGCGGAAATTGAAACCTAATTTTATTGTGGCAAGACTGTATTTTTATAATGCCTGTCTTGGCTGGCTGCTGCGGACTGTGGGTGCGTTCCCCAAGAGCATGTTTGCCACAGACTTGGAAAACGCAAAGAATTGCCTGACGGTGCTGCGGGAGAAAAATCATCTGGCTATGATGCCGGAGGCGCGGCTTTCCACCACCGGGCGGTTTGAGGATATTCAAGAAAGCACCTACTCCTTTATTAAGAAAGCGGGGGTAAGTGTCTACACCGTGAAAATCCATGGGGATTACTTCGCAGACCCGAAGTGGGGCAAGGGTTTCCGGCGGGGTTCGGTAGTAGAGGCGGAGCTAGATATCCTGTATACTGCGGAGCAGACAAGAAGCCTTTCTCTGGCCCAACTGAAACAGGGTATTGAACAACGGCTTTCCTACGACGAGTTCCAGTGGCTGCGGCAGCGCCCCGACATTCGCTACCGGTCACGGCGTATGGCAGAAGGGCTGGAAAATATTCTAATGACCTGCCCGCTTTGTAACCGGAGGCACACCATTACCACAAAGAAGGATAAGGTCTTTTGCCAGCACTGCGGCTATTTGACTTCCCTGAATGACCGGTACGGTTTCACGGGAGATTTCCTGTTCCAAAATCTTGCCCAGTGGTATGATTGGCAAAAGGCACTTTTGGAAAAAGAAATTGCGGAAAACGAGGACTATGCATTGTCCTCCAAGGTGGAGCTGCGGCTGCCCGGCAACGGCAAAGGACTGACCCGGCATGGAGGCTATGGTGTCTGCACGTTGAACCGGGATGGCCTTACATACGCCGGCACCAAAGACGGAGAATCCGTGGAGCTGCATTTTTCTATTCAGCGTATCTACCGGCTGCTCTTCGGGGCAGGTGAAAATTTTGAAATCTACGACGGCACAGAAATCCTGTATTTTGTGCCGGAGGAGAGACGTTCGGCGGTAGATTGGTATATGGCATCCATGGTTTTGCATGACGAGGCCGTCAAATCCCGCCCATAAGGAGGAATGGTTATGCATACACAGGCAAAAACACCTGAGAAAAAAGAACAGGCATATTCCAATATCAGCTTGCGCTCCTTTGTGGCAGTAGCCGCGATTTTGCTGGTTATTTTGTTTTTCTGCGGCTCCCTGTCTTATTTCATTCCTCAAGGCGCGTTTGACCGGGACATTGGCGGAAACATCCTTCCCGGCACCTACGAAAAAGGTCAGGTGGAAGGCATTGCCCTTTGGCGGGTGATTACCGCGCCGGTGCGGGTATTCACGTCAGAGGATGCCCTGACCATCATTATGATCAGCATTTTTCTGCTGGTGATGAGCGGTGTGTTCAACCTGCTGGATAAAACCGGGGGTATAAAGACCTTTATCGTCTATATTATGCGCCGCCTGCAGGACCGGGGCGGTCCGGTGGTCTGCGTAACTGTGTTGCTCTTTATGCTCTTTGGCAGTCTGTTCGGCATGTTTGAAGAGTTGGTGACTCTGTTGCCGCTGATTATTGTGTTTATGCTGTCTATGAAGCTGGATACCATGGTGGGCCTGGGTGCCTGCCTGATGGCAGCGTGTTTCGGTTTTTCCACCGCTGTCACCAATCCTTTTTCCGTGGGTACGGCGGCGCAGCTGGCGGGGATCCATGTATCTTCCGGCGCATGGCTTCGGGTTGTATTTTTCGTCATCGTCTATGTGGTTTTGTGCGCGTTTTTGTTGGGCTATCTGAAGAAAATCCGCCACAACCCCCAATGCTCACCCACCTATGCGATTGACCAAAAAAAGCGGGAAAACCTCATGGGTCAGACAGATGACGTACCAGAGAATCAGCAAAGGATCTTCCGGGTGTATGCTGTATTTTTTGCCATACAGGGTGTGCTGCTGGTGGCTATTGCCTGCATACGGGAGATCTCCGGCTTCGCAATTCCCATTCTGGCGGCAAGTTTTCTGGTCTCCGGGCTGATTGCCGGCGGGCTGGTTTGCAAACGTTTCGGGCAGGTGCTCCGTTATTTCCTAAAGGGCGCGGCTGCCATGCTCCCGGCAGTGGCCATGATTGCCCTTGCCTCCTCGGTAAAGCTGGTGATGGTGGAGAGCAATATCATCGACACGGTGATGCACGCGGTACTGGGGCTGCTGGCAGGAAAAGGGAAGTTTGTTACCATTCTTCTGATTTATGGGCTTATCCTGTTTTTGCAGCTGTTCATCGGCTCAGCCTCGGCAAAAATCTTTTTGGTCATGCCTATCGTTCTGCCGATTACCAACGCCTTGGGCATTTCTCCCACGCTGGTGATCTTGACCTACTGTATGGCAGACGGATTTACCGATGTGATCCTGCCTACCAATCCGGTGCTGCTGATCGGCCTGTCCATGGCAAATGTGTCCTACGGAAAATGGCTGAAATGGACATGGAAGCTACAGCTGCTGCTGTTTGCCATCTCTGTAGCTGTCCTGTTTTTCGGTGTCATGGTAGGTTATTAAACCGCATTTTCGGGTATCGTCTAACCGCGACAAAGATATAGAACCAGCCGCCGGCCATCAGGGCGGCGGCTGGTTCTATTTGTTCAGAAAATCCAGTTTGTCTGCTTAAATTATACTCCGGCAGCAAAGAGGAATCAATTGATCCTGCGGTGCTATCATTGCCTTTTCATCTGCCGCAAAAAGAGCAAGATTGCACCAACAGAGCTAATAAGGGCATAACCTGCCACAACGTAGAAATGTGATAACGCTTCGGAGAATTTACCCATAATCAAAACCCGTTCCAATTCTACCCCATGGGCAAAGGGCAGCAGCTTGGCCGCTTTTTCAAATATACCGCCTACCAATTCCAGGTCAAACCAAGCCCCGGAAAGCCATGCGGAGAGGTTGGTCAGCAGTGCGCCGCAGATACCCCCTACCTGCTTAACGTTGCATACACTGCCGCACAGCAGTCCTAAGGAAATATAGAACACCGCCATGGGAAGCAGGGATACGATGGCAAACAGAATGTTCCCTGTCACAGGAAGACCCAGCGCAATGGCTGTCAAATAGCATACAGTGCCTTGCAACAGCGCCATGGGTATCATAGGCAGCAGATACCCCAGGATAAAATCCGCAGGCCTCAGAGGTGTGGTATACAGCCGCTGCAGAAAAGCGCTCTCCCTGTCCCTGGCAACCAGCGTGGCAGAAAACAGTGTCATAAAGGAAAGGCCGAATACCGAGATTCCCGGAGCTAGACGCTCGATGGCAAACAATTCCACCGGCGCGTTTGACGCAATGGCACTGAGCAGCAGGAGCAGCACCACAGGGAAACCTAAACCGAACATCAAATTCAGCGGGTCACGCAAAATTTCCTTGGCGCACCGCTTGGCGAAGGTCAAAATTTTCATATACCCGCCTCCTTTGCAATGGAAATAAAGGCGTTTTCAAATCTGTCCGTGCCGGTCATTGCCATCAGTTCCCCAGCTGTACCCACCACCAGTAATTTGCCGTTTTTCATAATACCGATGCGGTCGGACAACGCTTCCGCCTCTTCCATATAATGGGTAGTCAGTATAATGGTCACCTTTCCTTTCAATCCACGAATCACGTCCCACAGTTCACTTCTGGCAATCACGTCCAGACCCAAAGTTGGCTCATCCAAAAATAAAATCTCCGGCTGGTTAACCAGCGCCATGGCAATGCTGACCCTACGCTGCCATCCCCCGGACAATTTGCCCGCTCGTTTGAACAAAACATCCTGCAAGCCAAATTGCTTGATCAGCTGCTCTGTTCTTATTCGACTGTCTTCCCTGGCCAATCCGTGAATACCGCACATTAGTTCCAGGTTTTCCTTTACGGACAGGTTGGGGGCAACCGCCGTTTCCTGAGGCGACACAGCAATCAGGCGCTTCACCGCCCATTCCTCACGTACAATACTATTGCCCCCCAGAAAGGCCTCACCACCGGTAGGCTTTGTTAGCGTCGAAAGCAGTTTAATTGTGGTGCTCTTTCCCGCGCCATTAACCCCCAGCAGAGAAAACAATTCACCCTGTTTGATTTCCAAATCTAAATGGTCAACCGCAAGGGTATCTGCATACCGCTTCGTTAATCCCACTGTTTTAATCGCCGCCATAACGTCCCTCCTGCATATTGAAATTACGAATGTGATTATAGCAGCTTATTTTTAGAAAACAGCAGTTTAGGCCTCATCGGTACTTTTCTACAGCCAAACGGCAGAGACAGTACAGCCGCCGACCATCAGGTCAGCGGCTGTTTTTATAGAACTATGGGTTCTGTCTTACTACTTTAAATCATATAAAGGTAAGTTTTTCGGCTTCTATGTTAATGGCGTAACTCTTGCCGACGGGATGGGCCATCCTCCCGTATGCTGAGCTTGTATAAGGTATTAACACAATGACTATATAGGAAAGGGAACATATATGCAAAGGAAGTACAGAGAGAAGAAATATTACTGTGGGGAGTATCTGGAGGTAGCTATCTATCCAGTATATACCCATCCAAAGAAAAGAGGGAAGCGGAGCAAGCCGACAACCGAGATTCAGCAGCGCCTCAATCAGCGGCACACAGAGGGGCGGCTGCGGAGATTGCTGCATACCAATTTCACCCCGTCCGACTTGTTCGCCACATTAACCTTTGACGATGCCAACCTCCCCGCATCGGTAGCGGATGCCCAACGGCTACTCCAGAACTTCCTCCGTCGGCTCAAAAGGAAGTATGCCCGCTTGGGCCTGGATGCCAAGTACATATATGTCCTGGAATACGGCCAGAAGCACACCCGCCTCCACATCCACCTTGTCTTGACGGGCGGTATCACCAGGGCCGAGCTTGCGAAGCTCTGGGGTCTGGGGGATGTCAAGGCGGATGCTCTGCGCTTTGAAAAGGATGGTCTGGCTACCCTTGCCAAGTACTTGACCAAGGGAGGGGGAACGGATGACCAGGAAAGGCCGACCTGGAAACGATGGTCTGGCAGCCGAAACCTGGAACAGCCGACAGTAACCCAGAGGGATGGGCAGCTCTCCCATCGGAAGATGGCTGCTCTCTGCCAGGACGGCGGGGATGCCGACTATCTGGAAATCCTGGTGGACGGGTACGAAATGGCCGATTTCTCCCTGGACACCACCCAGGACATATACGGCGGCTATTATCTGGCGGCTACAATGAAGAAAATCCCGACCAGGGCCGATACCTGGTCGGGGGGAGGGTGGCTGCCGTTCGGTTAAAACTCTCGGTCATCAAAGGAGGGATAGTCTATCTCTCTGCCCTCGTCATCGTCCATAGACACATCATAGTACACATCATACTCCTGGACGGGTGGCGTTTTTAACTGCTCCACCTCCTGCCGCAAGGCCCGACAAGTAATCTCCGCACTTTCGGCTCGGCGGATGGCATCCTGTAGGACAGTACTGTGATTCATATTGTGCCATAGACGGTCTCCCAGGCTTTTCAGCTCGGATAGCTTTCGCTCTACCCAAGCCGTAGACTTTGCCCGCTCTAAAAGCTGCTCATAATCGGACTCCAGGATGGTGATTTCCACTTGGGGCGTTATTTTACTGCCAATGGTTTTATGCCTAACTTTCCGCTTCAGCACCCGCACAGGGCGTTCCTGGGCAAATGATTCTCGGATGCACTCGGCTATACTCTTTTTGGCTTTCAAAGTTTCGATTTCTGCTTGTAACAGGGATATTTCCTGCTTTAATTCCTCAACAATTTGCTGTTCCATAGCTTATCTCCTTATCTTGTGTGATGGTATCCCTGGGATTGTCTTTGTGTTATTCGTTGTATAAACCGCTGCCAGATACCCATTCCACGCATAAACTGCTCTTGTTCCTGGGCCTGGGCCTCTGCTTGCTCGGCTTTCTCTGCCCGTCTTTCGGCAGCCTGTACTCCGGCGTTGCGGTCAACCTCTGCCCACAGCTTTTTCCCGTACCGCTGCAGATTGTTCCAGGCGTTCATAATGGCGGTTGTAATGGATGCCCGTTCCCGCAGCCATTCATAGTCGGCTCGGGTCAGCTTCACTTTTTCAGGCTCTACCACCTTGCCCGTGATGTTCTTTTTCTCGGGTAGGAACTCGGCCTCTATCTTTATATCGGGTCTCTCCAGGGATTCCTGGATGGTGCGGGTGATGCTGTTTCGGTCTCGGAGGGTATCTCTCTCCGTCCGTACTTGCTCAATCTCTGCCCTGGCTAAGACAATCAGTTGTGCCTGTTCTGTCGCCACGGCCTCAAGTTCTTTCTTTTGTGTGGTTAAAATATCGACCTCTTCTTCCATCCTCTTACACTTATATTCCAGAACGGACAAATGCTTCTGGCTCGGATTCTTCACTTCTCGGTCAATGACGATGCCCCGCTTCTCGCAGAGGTCATAGAACTCCTGGCGGATAAGCTCGGAAAAGGTTATCAGCGGGCAGTTATATTTGCCCTCCTTGGCCGTTGGGTTTGGCCTTTGGATGCCCATAGCCTCGAAAGCCTGGGCCTGGTTGGGTACTCGTTTCCCGAACTTGTCCAGGGCAGAGAATGTCATCCTTAAGTGGCAATGGGGGACACCCTCGTCGAGGTGGATTGCCAGGTCAAGCAGATGGAGATTGTCGCCCCATCGTTTCTGGAGAATATCGATCAGTTCGGCGGTGGCTGCCATCAGCTTTTCCTTTCGCTCCTGGGGGTCGATGTCCGTCTCACGGCTGCCTAACTGGATGATGGTCTCCAGCGGGGCGGTGCGGCGGCTGGCGTAAATGTCGGCCACCGTCTTGCACCTCTCGGGATGGCCGTCCTGGATATAGCGGGTATTTTTGGCTTCC
>JAZSRI010000118.1:0-4988 GCA_045538415.1 Faecousia sp.
TCTTTGGTAGGCAGAGGATTCTGCGCCACCGAAAAAGCCTCCTTCTTCTTAGCCCATATGTCCGGACACGGAGAACCAGGCAATCAGACACAGCAATGCCGATATGCCTGTAAATACAAAAACAATTTTTTCTTCCTTCCAGCCGCACTTTTCAAAGTGGTGGTGGATAGGTGCCATTTTGAATAGCCGCTTGCCGTGGGTCAGTTTAAAGTATCCAACCTGCAAAATTACAGACATGGTTTCCACAAGATACACAAAGCCCACCAGAATCAGCACCAGCGGCATATCCAGCGCAAAGGCCAGGCCGCACACAATGCCGCCGAGGAACAGCGATCCGGTATCGCCCATGAACACCTTTGCCGGATGCCAGTTATAGAAAAGATAGGCAACCAGTCCCCCGATCAGAGCGGCAGGCAGCAGCGCCAGATCGTATTTGCCCATCACGATGGCCGCAGCGGCAAAAAAGATCAGCACCGGCAGAGTAACGCTGCTGCAAAGGCCGTCAATTCCGTCTGTGATGTTCACAGCGTTTACGCAGCCAACCATCACAAACATGGCAAAAAACACATACACCAGCGGATGGATGTAAAACGTGATGTCCAGGAAGGGTACGTAAATATGGCTGGTCATACTGCCCTCTTTATACAAAAGGTACAGGTAAAGGGCGGACACCGCCATTTGGAGCAGAGCCTTCTGCAGAGAGGTCAGACCCAGATTTCTCTTGAACTTCAGTTTATAAAAGTCATCCAAAAAACCCACCAGACCAAAGCAAAGCCCCAGTATCAGCACGTAAAATACGGTCATTTCCTCCATAGAGGGGATATTAAACATCAGACACAGCGCCGCGCTGGCAATGAACATCAGTCCACCCATCATGGGGGTACCTGTTTTGCTGTTGTGCCAGATAGGGCCATCCTCCCGGATGGACTGTCCGGCCTTCAGCGCCCGGAGCAGTGGTATTAAAAAATACCCAAATACGCCGGTGATCACTAAGGATACTGCGGCTGAGATAAAAATTCGTGTCATGGATTGTTCCTCCGATTAGTTCTGTTGCTGTAAAAAACCCTCCAAAATCAGCTCCATCCGCATCCCCCGGCTGCCCTTGAACAGCATGACATCACCGGGTTTGGCCAGGGTGCTGAGCACCTGAATCAGCCGCTGCCTGTCGGTAAATGCTCTTGCAAGATTGGGTGACATGCCGCCTGTAAGGGCACCGTTAAGTACACGGACGCTGTTAGGGCCATAGGCCAGGAGCACGTCCGCTTTTTCCGCGGCAATTCTGCCGATCCGGTAGTGCTCTGCCTGAGTACATACACCCAGCTCCAACATATCTCCCAAGACAGCCACATGGCGTCCCGGTTTATTCCCCAGCACGTTCAGCGCCGCGGCCATGGACTCAGGACCGGCATTATAGCAGTCCTTGATAATGGTATATCCGTTTTTCTGGAAAATTTCCTGCCGCCCCTCCATGTTTTGGAACTGGGAAAGGCTCAGGCGGATATTTTCCGGGGTCACACCCATTTCCAGTCCCACCGCTACGGCCGCCAGGGCATCAGAAACATAGTGGCTTCCCTCAAGCCCAAGCTCCACCGGGATCTTGTGCTGACCGCAGGTCACGCTGAACCGAAGAACACCATCCTGTTCAGAAAGTTCGCTGCCAAAAATCTGGCATTTATCATTCTTGTGACCAAAATAAACGGTTTTATAGGCATCAGTATGCTTTTGATTCCACAAGAGGGTATCGTCACCGTTGAGAATCACCGCGCCGGTTTTGTCCATCCCCTCCAAAATCTCCAGCTTTGCCTGAAGGATTCCCTCCATAGATCCAAGGTGCTCAATGTGCATAGTGCCGATGTTAATAATCACCGCCACATCCGGCTTGGCAATATCCGTAAGGTATGCAATCTCACGGAAGTGGTTCATGCCCATTTCCAGCACGGCAATTTGGATATCCTCCGGGATGGACAGCACAGCCATAGGCATACCGATATCGTTATTGTGGTTGGCAGGGGTTTTTGCGACCCGGTAGGTGCTCTCCAGAACTGTGGCAATCATCTCTTTGGTGGTGCTCTTGCCCACAGATCCTGTGACCGCCACCACCTTCATTCCCAGACGCTGCCGCTCCCCTGCCGCAATTTTTCCCAGGGCGATACGGGTATCCTCCACCACGATGGCAGGATAATCCCCATCACAGTGGGTGCACAAAATGGCAGCAGCGCCCTTTTCCAATGCAGCCGGAACAAAGTCATGGCCGTCACGGGCGCCCTGCAGCGCCACAAAAAGCTGACCTTTTTGCAGCTTTCTGGTATCGTTGCCAGCGCCAAAGAATGTCACATCTTTATATTTGGGGTCAATGCTGCCGCCGCACCAAAGCGCAGCCTGCTGCAAAGTAATTCTTCCCATAAAGTTACCTCGTTTCCTCCAGGTGGGCGGCAACCACCTCCCGTTCATCCAGATGGTGCTTCACGCCGCAGATTTCCTGGTATGTTTCATGGCCTTTTCCTGCCAATACAATTATATCATTCTTTTTGGCAATGTCCATAGCATAACAGATAGCTTTGGGACGATTTTCAATAACTTCGTAGTTTTTCCCTGCCGGGTCTACCCCCTTGAGGATATCCTGGATGATGGCCATAGGCTCCTCTGTGCGGGGATTATCGGAAGTGATCACCGCAATATCCGCAATTTCCGTGCCAATCCTGCCCATAATGGGACGCTTGATAGGGTCTCGGTCGCCGCCGCAGCCAAACACGGCGATGAGCCTGCCTTTGCAGTAACCCTTTACCGAGGACAGCACATTTTCAAGACCGTCCGGAGTATGGGCATAGTCAATGAGAACCGTGTAGTCCTTCCCCGGTGTGGGAACTACCTCCACACGGCCCTTAACGCCCTTGGCGCTTGCCAATGCCTTTGCAGCATCGGAAAGGCTTACATCCAGCAGCATAGCCATACCCAATACGGTGAGGGCATTGTACACCGTAAATCTTCCGGGGATCGGCAGCGTTACAGTTTCCTGCTGATCGCTCGCAACGGCAGTGAAGGACACACCGTCAGACAGAAGCTGCACATCTTTGGCATACAAGTCCCCGGTTTCCTTTGCGGAAAGCTCCATCACAGGGCAACGAGACTTTGCCATCATTCTCTTAAACCAGGCATCGTCCCGGTTGCCGCAGGCCTTGCGGCAGCGGGCAAACAGCTCTGCTTTGGTATCGCAGTAGTCTTCCATGGTCTTGTGAAAATCCAGATGGTCCTCCGTCAAATTGGTAAACGCCGCCACCTCGTAGGTAATTCCCGCAACCCGGTCCAGGGCAATGGCGTGGGAGGAAACCTCCATAATCACATGGGTACAGCCTGCCTGATACATCTGCGCCAGCAGGGCCTGCAACTCGAAGCTCTCCGGAGTGGTGCGTTCCGTGGGAATACGCAGATCACCGATCATGTTCTCCATAGTGCCCATCAATCCCACCTTGGCCCCCAGCACGGTCTCCAGCACGTGCTTGAGCAGCAGTGTGGAGGAAGTCTTGCCGTTGGTACCGGTCACACCGATCAGCTTCATCTTCCCGGCAGGATCGCCGAAGAAATTCCTGCCCAGCAGCGCCAGGGCAAGACGGTCGGATTCCACCAGCACATGGGGCACTTCCTCTGCCTGAGGGACAGCAGTGACCACCGCCACAGCGCCCTTGGCAAGCGCCATGGGGATGAAACGGTTCCCGTCCGTAGCAAAACCAGTAATGGCTACAAACAGGCAGCCCGGCTCTGCCTTTCTGGAGTCATAGACCACAGAGGTGATCTCTGTTTCCGGGTCTGCGTGCATCTCGATAACAGAAATATCTCTCAGTAACTCTTTCAGTTTCATAGTATGCTCCTTTTCCCGCCTAATCGGCTGCTGTTGTATCAGTAAATTCCAGTGTTATGGTAGTTCCCAGGGGAACAGTGGTGTCTTTTTCGTGGGATTGGGCTGTTACGGTTACATTGGGTGCCACGGAATCGTTACCGGTAACCCGGATATTCAGCCCCAAATTACCCGCGGTGTCCGCTGCCTGCTGTCTGTTCATGCCCGTAAAGTCCGGGACGGTAACAACGGTATCGGTAGTTTCTCCAAAATAAGCAATCACCCGGCTTCCCACAGGTGCGCTCTCCCCCGCCTTGGGAAGCTGGCCTGTGATCACGTCCTGTGTTCCACGGCTGTATAGGGTAAGACCTGATTTTTTCAGAAGCGCCGCTCCCTCCTGCTGGGTAAGCCCCGTCAGATCCTCCACAATTACTGTTTCTTCCACTTGGTTCTTTTCCACGCCCAGATAAGGGAGGATCTCCGCCATCACAGCCCCAACTGTAGGCGCTGCCATCACGCCCCCGGAAATGTAGATCCCGGTCTGTCGGGAGGGTGTGTCCAAGGCTACCAGTACAATATACTCCGGATCGTCCATGGGCGCAACCCCCACAAATGATACGATTTTATCCAGAGTTTTTTGGCCATTGTCATCCAAAACGTCAATTTTTTCACTGGTTCCCGTCTTTCCTCCAATAGAAAATCCGGAAACTGTGGCATTTTTGGCAGTTCCTTCCGTTACCACCGATTCCATGAGGGTACACATGGTCTGGGAAGTCTGCTCACTGATCACCTGGCGGATAACAGTGGGTTCCTGTTTTAAGATGGTATCTCCATGGGCGTCCAGCACCTCGGATACTATGTAAGGCTCCATCAGATACCCACCGTTCACCACACAGGAGATGGCCCGAACCAATTGCAGTGGTGTCAGCTTAAAGGTCTGGCCGAAGGATCCGGATGTCAGAGAGGCTGTGCCCCACTTATCCGTATTCGTCACCAGTTCCTTGCTGAAAAAGACACCCTTGCTCTCTCCGGCCAGATCAATGCCTGTCTTATCCAGTATACCAAATTTTTCCACATATTCATAGAACTTTTCACCGCCCAGTTTCAGGGCGATATGGGCAAAGGCAAGGTTGCAGGAGTTTTGAAGCGCCTGTGG
>JAZSRI010000008.1:0-15234 GCA_045538415.1 Faecousia sp.
AAACCAATAAAAACACCACCCAAAGTGGGTGGTGTCTATGGCGGAGTGAGAGGGATTTGAACCCTCGCGCGGCTTTTGACCGCCTACTCCCTTAGCAGGGGAGCCCCTTCGGCCTCTTGGGTATCACTCCGAATCAAAAGAGTATTCTTTTGTTGCCAAGCCATTCTAGCATACGCAGTGCGGTTTGTCAAGCCCATTTCCGGCAATGTAAACAATATCCCTGAGGAAACTGCCGTAAAACTGAGTTCTTGCTTACCCTTCTTTTTTCTCTACCTTTTTCTTTGTGCCATCGGGATAAACGATATAGGTGTTCTCCAGCTGCCCGGTAAGGCTTGCTTTTACGGAATCAATATAAATTCTGCGCAGTTTCGCCCGCTCAGCCAGTTCCTCTTCACTCAGTCCCTCAGCTTTTGCTTTTGCGGCCAGTTCGTTGATTCTGGCAATTACTTTGTTCATGTCCATAGTTTTCACCTCACACATACCGGTGTATTTCCACCGAAATACGGCCTTTCTTTGTTTGCCCGTTTACACTGGCCAGCTTTATCTTGCCCAGCCCTCTTACAGATATTTTAACACCTTCGTCAACTGTCTTGTCCGGCTTCTCACATGGAAGTCCGTCCACGGCCACCCGTCCGCTTGTGATATATTGGGCAGCGGCGCTTCTGCCCACCCGGAAGCCTGCACTGACCACGCTGTCCAGCCGCGGGGAAGCCAGGGTGTCTTTGATACACTTGACCTCCGGCTCGGGGATATTCACCTGAGAAAATGGGATGGATTCCAGACGAAGCTTCGTCCGGCCCGCACTGAGAAAACTCTGCAGCACGTAGGGAGCAATCTCCGCTGTTACAAAGAAGTCACAGCTTCCCTTATCCACACAAATATCGCCTACGGTCTCTCTTGCGATACCCGCACCCATCAGCGCGCCTAAAAAATCCCGGTGGGACAGGCTATCCCCGTCATAAAAGGTTGCCCGCAAGCATACCATGGGGGCATCATCCGTGTACAGCGTGCTCTCATCCAGATAATCCGGAAGAAAGACCAGCATTTGCCGCTCCGCACCCTCATAACCACCAAAAGTAATTAAACCGGGCATGCTGCCAAACAGGTAACGAGCCATGTCCAACTCTCGGAGGGAGAGAAAGGGCGTGTTTGCCGGGATATTCTTACGCACACCGCCCATGATTTTATCCCATATTCTTGCCAGTAACACCCTGTCTTCCGGTGTTTTTCCGATTTTTTCGATATTGCTTCGGTCCATGGCCGCTCCTAAATACCTGTGAAATAGTCAGTTTAGGATTATTATACCATAGCTTTCTCTCTTTGCAAGGAAGTTTTTCCTTGTTTCCCCGGGGGAAATTCGTTATAATAGGAGCAGAAAGCAGGTGAGAGTATGGTTATAGGTATCGTTGGCGGCGGCGCCTCCGGTATGGCGGCGGCACTGGCCGCGGCGGAAAACCCCAATGTTCAGGTGGTTTTGCTGGAACGGCAGGCCCGTCTGGGTAAAAAATTGGGGGCTACCGGCAATGGCCGTTGCAATCTTTCCAATATGCGGGCAAAAACCACAGGTTACCACGGCGCGGACCCATCCTTTGCGCAGCCCGCCATCGGGACATTTGGACCGGAGGAAACCCTTAAATGGTTTCGCTGTCTGGGACTTGTAACGGTGACGGAGGAATCGGGGAAGGTATATCCCTATTCCGATCAGGCCAATTCTGTGGTAGACGTACTGCGTCTGGCGCTGATGAGACCCAACATCCTGGTGAAAACAGGATTTGAGGTAACAAAAATTCAAAGGACACCGGATGGTTTTCTTCTTTCTGACGGACTGGAACAGATTGCATGTGACCGGTTAATTATCGCCTGCGGCGGACTTGCAGGCACGAAACTTGGGGGCAGCATGTCCGGCTACAAACTCCTTGCCAAATTGGGACACCGCAGCACCCGCCTGCGCCCGGCACTGGTGCAGCTGAAAACCGGTTGGGGCGGTATTGGCGGACTGAAAGGTGTGCGAGCCAATTGTCATGCGCAAATTTTAAAGGATGGGCAACTGTTTTCCCAAAGTACAGGAGAAGTGCAGTTTACGGATTATGGCATTTCCGGCCCTGTGATTTTTGAGATTTCCCGGGATGTCTGCAATGGACCGGGCGAGTTTATCTGCAGGCTGGATTTTCTCCCGCAGATGGATGAGGAGGAACTGTCAGCAGAATTACAGCGCCGCAGAGAAACAGAACTTCCCGTGGACGAGTTGCTTACAGGCATCCTCCATAACCGCTTGGGCAGAGTGCTGACCAAAGCCGCAGGTGTCCAAGGCAAACAGCTTGTAAAGCACATAAGCGACAGGGAGATTTCTGAGGTCTGCCGCAGTGTAAAGGCCTTTGAACTGGAACTGACAGAGCCTATGGGCATGGACAGCGCCCAGGTCACTGCCGGCGGCGTGGAGACCCATGGATTTGACCCCTACACCATGGAGAGTAGGCTCATTCCCGGGCTCTATGCCTGCGGAGAAGTTTTGGATATTGACGGAGATTGCGGCGGATACAACCTGCAGTGGGCCTGGAGCTCCGGGTACTGCGCAGGGCGAAACGCCGGAAAGGAAACCTTATGATTCGAATTCGGGAGATCTCCCTGCCGCCGGAGCATACCGTTGCCCAGCTTTCTTACGAGGCGGCACGGGCGCTGAAAGTGCCCAATTCCAAGGTGCGCGGTGTTAAACTGGTACGCCGCAGTGTGGATGCCAGAAAAAAGCCGGATGTGCGCATCGTATACACCATTGATGTGGCAGTGGATGGTAATGAAAATAAGATTTTGAAGCAGAGCGGCTGCAAACGGGCATCCATTGCCCCTGTGGTGTATTATAAAGTCCCTAAGCCAAAGGTATTGCCGGAAAGCACTCCGGTTGTGGTGGGCTTTGGCCCGGCGGGTATGTTCGCGGCGCTGATTTTGGCAATGGCTGGCTTGCATCCGCTGGTTCTGGAGCGTGGAGAGGATGCGGTAACCAGACATGAAAAGGTGCAGCGCTTCTTTGCCACCGGAGAACTGGATCCAACGAGCAATGTGCAGTTCGGCGAGGGTGGCGCAGGCACGTTTTCGGACGGCAAACTGAATACCGGTGTGAACAATCCCAGAATCGGCTGGATTTTGGAGCAGTTTGTAAAGGCCGGAGCCAGGGAGGATATCCTCTTTGACACCAAGCCCCATGTGGGTACAGATGTGTTGCTGGATGTGGTGCAGAATACCCGCCAGAGGATTATTTCTCTGGGAGGACAGGTGCGGTTTTGCGCTCAGGTAACGGGCATCCTGCACGCCGATGGAAAAATTTCCGGGCTGGAGATCAACGGACAGGAACGGATTGCTTGTGAAAATGTGATTTTTGCCATTGGTCACAGCGCCCGTGACACCTTCCGCATGCTTCTGGATATGGGCGTTCCGATGGAGGCCAAGCCTTTTTCCATGGGTGTGCGCATTGAGCATTTGCAGAGTGCCGTGAATCAGTCCCAATATGGCAAGGACGACCCGGTGCTGCCTCCGGCGGATTACAAGCTGGTGTGCCATCTGGATCAGGAGACGGTATATACCTTTTGCATGTGTCCCGGAGGCTATGTAGTGGCGGCTGCCTCTCAGGAGGGCAGGTGTGTCACAAACGGCATGAGCTATGCGGACCGGGACGGTGAAAATGCCAACGCGGCGCTGCTGGTAACACTGAACCCCAGAGACTTCCCCGGGGAAGGCCCTCTGGCCGGTATGTACTGGCAGCAGGAACTGGAGGAAAAGGCGTTTACAGCAGGCGGCGGTAACTATCACGCACCCGCCCAGCTGGTGGGAGATTTTCTTGCGGGGCGGCCCAGTACCGGCGCAGGGGCTGTACAGCCCACATACCGCCCGGGTGTGACCTGGTGTGATTTGCACAGTGTCCTGCCGGAGAAAATTACCGGGGCGCTGAAGGAAGCTATCACCCGGTTGGACGGACAGCTGAAAGGCTTTGCCCACCCTGAGAGTGTACTCACTGCCCCTGAAACCAGAAGTTCCTCCCCGGTACGGATTCTCCGGGGAGAGGATAAGCAGAGTGTTTTTTTGAAAGGCCTTTACCCGGCGGGAGAAGGGGCTGGATATGCCGGTGGAATTATGTCGGCGGCCATTGACGGCATGATGTGCGCCGAAGCACTGATAGAATCTCTTGCAAAGTAGGATGCAATGTAGTCCGCAAAAATGATAACAACCCTCCACATGCTACCGGTTCACGGTAACTGTGGAGGGTGTTCTTTGGTATAACCAGTCATGCATGCTTCTTCAAACTGGACAGCGGGAGGAAAGGAGCATGGCGAAATAGTCCTTGCCCGCCACATAGTAGGGCTGCAATAGTGGGGACGGTATCTGCAGCCATATGTTGAAACATATATAAAATTACCTAAAAATATCCCCCCACCCGGCTTGTGACAGTGTCCGCTGTATTTTATAATACTACCATAAAGAACGTGGAGGGCAGGTGTCCTATGAAGAAAACCATCGTGCTGATTCTGATGATAGTTATTTGCGTTGGCCTGCTGGCAGGCTGTGGCACAGGTGTATCCAATACATACAATGGCAGAGCAATCACCGATGGCGCAGGGCGTCAGGTGGAAGTGCCGCAAAAGGTGGAATCTATCGTCTGCGTGGGTGTGGGTGCTCTGCGGTACACCTGCTATGTGGGCGCAGCGGACTTGGTAGTTGGTGTAGAGGACTACGAAACCAAATCTGGTATGGACCGCCTTTACAACTATGTAAATTTTGATAAGTTCAAGGATCTGCCAGTTATTGGCACTAACGGTCAGCCCTACACCGAGGAGATCATCAACCTTGCCCCGGATGTGATTGTCATGAGCAAGTCCGCCTCTGTGGAAGCGGACGATTTGCAGGCCAAGACCGGTACGCCTGTCGTAGTGGTTCCCGGCAGCGATACCACACTGGATCAGAACGCCTATGATACGATTCGCATCTTAGGTGAACTCTACGGCATGGAAACCCACGCAACTGATCTGACCAATTACCTAAAGAATATTCAAAAGGATCTGGATGACCGCACCAAGAACATCCCGGAGAGTAGCAAGCCTTCTGTCTATGTGGGCGGCGTGTCCTTTAAGGGTCACCACGGATTTGAAGGTACTGAAAGCCATTACGGCCCCTTCCAACTGATCCATGCCAAGAATTTGGCGGACACCACCGGACAGAACGGCGCGTTTAACATCGATTTGGAGCAGGTTCTGAGCTGGGACCCGGATATTATCTTTGTGGACTTCAATGGTATGAGCCTTATTAAAGAAGACTACTCCATGAATCCCGACTATTACAACTCTCTCACCGCTGTGCAGGAAGGGAAGGTTTTCTCACAGATTTCCTTCCGTTCCTTCGCATCCAATCTGGAAACGGCACTGGCAGACACTTACTACGCAGCCTGCATCATGTACCCGGAACAGTTCAAGGATGTGAACCCGGTGGCAAGGGCAGAGGAAATTTTTGAAAAGCTGCTGGGTGTGAGCCCTTATGCTGAGCTGAAGGAGGCCGGTTATGAATTCCGTCCCATCAAAATTGGAGAATAACGGTATTGACGAACTTTATCGGAAAAATCAAGTAAAAAGCATCAGCTTTTTGATTATCTTAAGTGGTGTTCTTCTGCTGACCATTCTGCTGAGCCTGCGTGCCGGTTCTTATGAAACGCCCATAGGAGAACTGGTCAAAGGTATCTTTGGAATGTCTGCCGACAAAAAAATTAACATTGTTGTACGCAATAACCGCCTGCCCCGAATCCTTACGGCAATCCTTGCCGGTGGCGGTTTGGGTCTTGCCGGCTGCGTTTTGCAGGCGGTGCTGCGGAATCCCTTAGCATCCGCATCTACCTTGGGTGTGTCTCAGGGTGCGACTTTCGGCGCGGCTTTTGCCATTGTTGTGCTGGGGATGGGCAGTACCACCGGTTTTGGGATTCCGCTGTGCGCGTTCCTTGGCTCTATTGCCGTTGCATTGGTGATTCTTGGCCTGTCCAAGTTCCGGCAGGTATCCCCGGAAGGCATCGTGCTGGCGGGCGTGGCCATCAGCTCTATGTTCACCGGCGCAACCACCCTCATCCAGTATTTTGCTGACGAAGTGCAGCTCAGCACATTGGTATTCTGGACCTTTGGCGATCTGGGCAGTACCGGCTGGGAGGACCTCGGCGGTATGGCAGCAATCGTAGCCATTCTTTGCGTGTACTGCTTTGTCCACCGCTGGGATTATAATGCCTTGCTCAGCGGTGAAGAAACCGCCATCAGCCTTGGTATTAACGTAAAGCGGCTGACCCTTGTAAACATGGTGCTGTGCTGCCTGTGCAGCTCCGTGGTGGTGTCCTGTGTGGGTCTCATCAGCTTTATCGGTCTGGTAGCGCCCCACATTGTCCGTATGGTGGTAGGCAACAACCATGTGTATCTGATTCCCGGTTCTATCCTGGGCGGCGCAACCCTGCTTTTGCTGGGCGATCTGTTTGCAAGAACCGTTATTAGTCCGGTGATCCTGCCCATCGGTGCCATCACCTCTTTCCTGGGTGGCCCGCTGTTTCTGTACCTGCTGTTCAAAGGAGGTAAGAAACAATGATGCAAGTCAAAAATTTAAGCTACCATTACAAAGGCTGTCCGGAAGTCTTGAGGGATGTGTCCTTTGTCATCGAACCCGGCAAGTTCCTTGCAATCCTCGGCAACAATGGCGTGGGCAAAAGTACGCTCCTTAAATGCTTTAACCACATTCTAAAACCGGACTCCGGCGAAGTGCTGCTGGATGGAGAAAATCTGCTGACACAATCCACCCGGGAGGTAGCCAAGCAGGTAGCATTTGTTTCTCAGAGTGTTCCTGATACCCAAATGACTGTCCACGATGTGGTAATGCTGGGCCGCAGACCCTATATGAAATGGGGATTCACGGAGGAAGACCATGCCATCGTCCATGAAGCTATGCACCGGCTGGATGTGGAGGATATGCGGGGCAGATTCCTCAATCAGCTTTCCGGCGGTGAAAAGCAAAAAGTCATGTTGGCAAGAGCCTTGGCGCAGCAGCCGAAGGTGTTGCTGCTGGACGAGCCTACCAGCGCTTTGGATATTCAAAATCAGTACGGGGTGCTGAAAATGGTTCAGGAAATTTGCCACAAGGACAATATGATTGCGGTGGTAGTTATCCACGATCTGAACTTGGCGCTGCGTTTCTGTGACCGCTTCCTGCTTCTGAAAGACGGGCAGGTCTATCGGCATGGTGACCGCAGTGTTTTGGACAGCACGGCGCTGAAAGAAGTCTACGGTGTTGACGCAAAAGTAGTGGAAATTGAGAGCCGGCACATGGTGCTGGTGGAAGAATAAGGAGAAAACCTATGAAAACTTGGCAGGATTGCGTGGCCTTTCACGGCCACGAATGCGGTGGGCTGACCATCGGTTATAAAGCAAGTCTGTACGCCATTGACCTTTTGAAGTTGGAATTTTCCGATGATGAGCAGGTGGTTTGCATTGCGGAAAATGATGCCTGCGGCATAGACGGTATCCAAGTAATGCTGGGCTGCAGCATCGGCAAAGGGAATCTCCTGTTTCATATGCGGGGTAAGCAGGCATTTTCTTTCTATAACCGCAAAACCGGCAAATCCGTCCGTTTGGTGCTGAAACCCAAGCCCGAAGGTATGACCAGGGAGGAATCCTTTGCCTACTATCAGTCTTGCCGCCCGGAAGAGATGTTCGATGTGAAGGAAACTACTATCAAGCTGCCCGAAAAGGCACGGCTGTTTGCTTCCTACACTTGCGACTGCTGCGGCGAAGTGACCGGTGCCAACTGGATTCGCCTTGCAGGTGATAAGAAGCTGTGTTTGGATTGTTACGGGAATTATGACCGTTTTCAAGTATGAATTTGCGTAAGACCTGAAGTTCCTATCAGCGCATGGTGCACTGAAGGGGTGAACCGGAACTTTTATACAAGGAAGCCCCGGCTGAGCCGGGGCTTCTAATCGTTTGTTGTAAGTATTGATAAAAAATACCGGCATGGGATAACATTTTTCTTTCCGATCTGAATTTTTGCATAATTGGTGCTTTTCTTAGGCTTCTGTGTCTGTTATACTGCAAAAGGTATAATATTCGCTCAACAGGGGAAACGAAAGGGCCAGAATGTCCCCGGTGTTAGCGGTTGGCAATAAAGATTGCGGATGGTCTTTCGGCAGCTTTGTTTGCTTCTCAGCCTTAGCTTTCTCGAGAAAAGGGGTACAAATCCCCAAATGAGCTCAGGGTTCCTTGACAGATTGTGTAAAAGGCTTACAATATAGATAAGTGTTATACCCCCAGAAAAAGAGTGTTTTTTCTGATGAAAAGATAATTCATTCTCTTGCAGATAATTGGCATCATAGGGAATTTAATTAAAACCCAATACATG
The DNA here is from genome assembly GCA_045538415.1 of Faecousia sp. Lineage (GTDB taxonomy): Bacteria > Bacillota > Clostridia > Oscillospirales > Oscillospiraceae > Faecousia. The sequence continues at coordinate 8,401 of JAZSRI010000008.1, forward strand.
GATCGCTGGCGGAGGATGTGGTTGTCAGGGGGGAATTGTCACCGTTGTGTGCGGTGATTGCGGCTATAGGAATATTCCGTGCGGTCAGTTTTGGGGATAAAACAATTTTGATATAATTCTAAATGCTATATATGAAACAGAAAAACTGAAAGTAATTTATCGGGAAAAATTATAAGGCCGAATAGCGGAGCGGAAATAAAAAAGAAGAAAAATCATTTGAAATACAACATTTTTGATGCGGAGTGTTGATATATGGCTGAAAATAAGGATATAGATTTACATTTTGAAATTTTTCCCTGTCGTTTATCTTATACAGGAAATCTGGAATTTGAGCGGCGTGCCATGCACGAAGAAATTGAAATAAAATGTTTTTATGAGGGAAGCTCGGTTTTAATTGTAGGTGAAAATAAGATTGAAGTAAAAGCGGGGGATATTGTAGTAATAAACCCGTATGAATTTCATGCAACCATTGATAAGGGCGTAGAAGGGAATATAGGCAAATATCACTTATTTATGATTCCTCTTGACATTTTTTCCAATAATGGTATTGCTGTTTTTAATTTCAGAAATTTACTTTTAGGAAGCAATGCAGCATTTCAGACTGTCTTTCGGGATGATAAAAGAATGTTCAAAATACTTATGCGCGTTATAAAGGAATATCAGGAAAAGAAAAAAGCATATAATATGGCGATTGTTGGAATGATGATGGAGTTTTTCGCTATATTGATGCGTAAAGGTATTTGCGATAATGAAAAAAGTATTGTTAAAAATAATAATCAGAGACTATATGCCCTTTTGGAACCGGCAATACGGCACATTAGGGACAACTTTAAAAATGATATAACCGTTGAACAGCTCGCCGGATTATGTCATGTCAGCAAACAATATTTTTGCCGCGCGTTCAAGAATCTGACCGGAAAAACGGTTATGGAGTATTTGAGAGAATATAGATTAAAAATATCGGATACGATGTTGTCTAACACGGATAATAATATTGCTTCTATTGCAGAGGAATGTGGATTTGAGTCGATGAGTTACTTTTCCAGAAGCTATAAAAATTATTATGGCTTTACACCGAGACAACGCAGACAAGGATAGGACATATATTTTTCGTTTATTAATATGAGCCGCAGGTGCTTCAGCGTTTAAAAAGCTTGAAGCATCTGCGGTTTTTATTAAAGACCCATCTAACTGCCGAACATAAAGGCCACAAACAAAAACCTGACAATAAGTCGATACAGTTAAAAAATAAGTTAATACAGTGATTGTTTTAGTGTGTGGTTGTTGTTATAATTGCTATACAGAAACCTCTTGGGTAAAAGTGATAGAAAACAGGCGTTACAGGGGTGGCTTTATGTCTAAAATAGCTTTGTCTGGTGGAGTGAAAAGGTAAAGACAATTGTTCAGGAATGACAAGGCAGCCAATGTGAACCCAAGGGGAAGAAAATGGCGTATTAAATACTTTGCCAAACACGGCTTAAGGGCCGGGGATGCAACAAGATAATTTGAAGGGGGTAAAATAAATGATTATTGATATTCACAATCATGCTGATTATCACGGATACACTGTGGAAAAGGTTATTGAAAATATGGATAAAAACGGCATAGATATTACATGCCTGCTTTCTTGGGAATGTCCGGAATTAGAATATCATCCTGCTACCAAGAGAAGCTTCTCTCCTTTTTCTAAAATGCCTGTACCCTTCAAAAGATGTGTGGAGTATAAGGAGAAAGCACCTGATAGGTTTCTTTTGGGCTTTTGCCCCGATCCAAGAGAGCCTGATGCCATAGAACGTTTAAGGGCTGTCACAGATCTTTACGATATAAGTATCTGCGGAGAACTGAAACTTCGCATGATGTACGATAATCCGGACGCAATAAGGCTTTATCGGGTTTGCGGTGAATTGGGTCTGCCTGTACTTATGCATTTTGATTATGAGTACCAGATACCTTCAGGGCATCCGTGGCCCAATTATTGGTATGGCGGAGATATTGATACATTGGAACGCGTTTTAAAGCTTTGTCCTGAAACGAATTTTATAGGCCACGCTCCGGGTTTCTGGGCACATATATCCAATGATGAACAGTATAAGGTAACGCCATACCCGGAAGGTGCTGTAATACCCGGCGGAAGAATAGAGCAACTTTTAGAAAAGTACCCCAATCTCTATTGCGACATTTCTGCTGGTTCGGGATACAATGCATTAAACCGGGATTGGGGATTTGCCAAAGCGTTTTTAACCAAATGGCAGGACAGAATTTTGTTTGCAAGAGATTATTTTGATAATGTTCACCAGGAGTTTCTGGAAAAAATAGAAATCCCGGATACAGTCAAGAAAAAAATATACGAAGATAATGCTCGAAAAATTCTGCGGCATGGCGAGAGAATATAGGTTTTGTGAATGCCTGATGTAACGCGGTGCATTTGACGGTGCCGCAGATGAGGCAGCAGCAGATGGACATGGTTCCGGCAAACCCTATTCCAGGAATGCTTGGCAAGCGTGTCGAACAGTTGCAGACCATGGGTATGGGATTGGATGGTTTGGTTTGCGTTTACAGTAGTCGGTAAGAGCTATGGTAAATAACCCCACGCTTAAAAGAAGCGGAAGAAGCATTTTAAAAACAGTTGGCACCAGTAGGTGTTATGCTAAAATTGTAAATTTTTGAAAGGAACTGATTATGATGGAGAAAATTGCACTTTATGGAGGCACACCTGTAAAAACTACTCCCTATGGAACAGGAAAGCGGTTTGGAAAGGAAGAACTTGCCAATCTCGAGGAAGCGCTTAATCAAAACACACTGTTTTATTGGTTCGGAAACATGACTAAGCGTTTTACAAAAAAATTTGCTGACATGTACAATGTTAAGCATTGTGTTGCAACCAGTTCCGGAACGGCTTCTGTTCACGTTGCTCTTGGGGCTGTGGGTGTAGGACCGGGAGATGAGGTAATTACATCGCCTATAACAGATATGGGCAGCGTGATAGGTATTTTGTTCCAAAACGCAATACCTATATTTGCCGACTTGGACCCCCATACATATAACATGGATCCAAAAGCAGTTGAGGCTAAAATAACGGACAGAACCAAGGCGATTGTTGTTGTTCATCTTGCGGGTAACGCTGCCCAAATTGATGAAATATGCGCTATTGCCAAAAAACATGGTATATATGTGATTGAGGACTGTGCGCAAACCTATTGTTGCAGATATAATGGAAAATATGTTGGTACATATGGTGATATCGGATGTTTTAGCCTTAATGATTTTAAACATATTTCTGCCGGTGATGGCGGTATGATTATTACCGATAATGAAGAGCTTTATCATAAGGCTTTGATGTTTGCGGACAAGAATTTTAACCGTTTGGGTACAGCGGTTGTTAAGAATGTCCCCAATCTCGCACCGAATTACCGCATGAGCGAGCTTAATGCTGCCGTCGCCCTTGCACAGCTTGATAAAGTTGAAGATATATGCGCAAAGCGTAATGTATTCGGTGACAAGCTGAATGCTGCTTTGCAGAATATCGAGGGAATCTATCCTCACAAAGTGCTTGATGGCTGCGAAAGCTCATGGTGGTTTTATTTGCTTCGCGTAAACGAACAGGAACTCGGAACTACCCGCAAAGAATTTGTTAAGGCACTCACTGCCGAAGGCATTGCCTGCTCTGAGGGATACCTCCCGTCCTGCGTATATCAATACGATATGTTTAAAAATAAGACAATATATCCGGGTGGTCTTCAGTTCCCGCTTGACGGTACTTTTGGCAGAAACATTGAGTATAAAGATGGTGATTGTCCTGTTGCGGAGGAGATCCTTAAAACCTGTGTGCAGTTTTTTGTAAATGAATTTTACACAGAACAAGACCTTGAAGATACGATAACTGCAATCAATAAGGTATGTAATTACTTTCACAAGAATAAAAAATAATCTTTGAAGGAATCGTTATGTCTAAAAAAATGTTAAGCTTCGGTATTTTAGGCTGTGGCGCGATAGCTGACTTTCATGCACAGGCAATTAAAAGTCTCCAAGCAACCTTAATCGGTGTTGCTGACAACAACTTAGACAATGCCAAGAAATTTGCAGATAAGCATTCCGCAGAATATTATAATAGCTATGAAGAAATGCTTTCCGACTCCCGGATAGATGCAGTATGTATTTGCACACCCAGCGGTTTCCATGCAGATAACGCCCTTCAGGCGTTATCTGCAAAAAAGCATGTTGTATTAGAAAAGCCAATGGCCTTCACTTCCGCAAAAGCCTATGAAATTGCACAGGCTGCAAAAAATAGTGGTTGTATACTTACAGTAATATCACAGCTCCGTTTTTCTGAGGATATTCAAAAGGTCAAGAAGCTGATAGACCAGGAGGCTTTTGGTAAAATTGTTTTCTGCGATTTGTATATGAAATATTGGCGTTCGCCGGAATATTATGGGTCCAGTGATTGGAAAGGCACCCTAAAGTTTGACGGTGGCGGAGCGCTTATGAATCAAGGAATTCATGGTGTGGATATTTTGTTATATCTTGTTGGCGGAGCAAGGGTGCTGGCAGCGAAAAACGCTACGGTTTTTCATAATATTGAAGTTGAAGATGTAACAGCTTCACTTCTCGAATTTGAAAATGGAGCCGTGGGTGTAATAGAGGCATCTACCTGCTCTAATCCCGGATTTGAACGCCGAATAGAGATTACAGGCACAAAAGGCTCTGTTGTGATGTTGGAGAATAAAATCCATAAGCTGATTATTAATGGCGAAACACTTATTGACGGTGTTAATGGAGCCTTAGCGGGAACGGCAAGTAATCCTATGGCTATGAACTGTGGATTGCACGCATTACAAATAAATAATTTTATCAATGCTGTTTTTGGCAAGGAAGCACTACTTATAGATTCCAACGAAGGCAGTAAAGCGGTAAGCCTTATCGAAGAAATTTATACGCATAAAAATGGTAGGAGTTTATGAATTATGATTAAGTATAGAATAGGAATTTTAGGTACAGAAAATTCACACGCAAACTGCTTTGCGGATTACATTAACAAGCCCGATGAAAATGGCAATATGCGCTGTCCTGATTGCCGTGTAACTATGGTTTACGGTCATTATCCCGAAGCGAATCAATTACTGGTGAAAGAATATGGTGTTGATAAAATAGCAAGCAGCATTGAAGAAATGCTGGGAAACGTGGATGCTGTAATGGTGACTGCCCGTGACGGCAAATTTCATTCAGAATTTGTAAAACCGTTTTTAGAGGCAGGGATACCCGCTTTTATTGATAAGCCGTTTACAGTTGACCCGGAGGAAGCTGCGGAACTGATCGCAATCGCAAAGAAGAATAATGTTCCTATATGCGGTGGATCATCCCTGAAATTTGCAGATGATATTGAAGAATTAAAAAAAATGGTCGCCGATGCCAATGGAAAAATTGTAGGCGGTACGGTTTCTGCGCCTGTTATGGTGGAAAGTGAATACAGCGGATTTTTCTTCTATGCTTCCCATTTGACCGAAATGACCTTGGAGGTTTTCGGATACAATCCCCGCAGCGTTTTAGCAGTAAGACATGATGGCGGTGTATGCGCTACAATAATTTATGATGATTTCTGTGTCTCAAATCATTATAATAGTGGTGCATATGATTATGCGGTGGACATCTATTCTGAGGCAGGAACCGTTCAAAAGGCTGTTGATGCTTCAATGGCAGGGAAAAAGGAGTGTGAGGATTTTATAAATATGCTTCACACAGGAAAAATGTCACGCAGTTATGAAGAATTTGAAATTCCCGTTCATTATATGAATGCAGTTAAGAAGGCCTATGAAACCGGAGAAAAGGTTGAAATATGCGGTCCCGTGCTCAAATAGGAAAGAAGCACAAGTAATTAAACTATCTTACACTGAAGCAATCTGCAAAACATTTGATTGGTTGCACCTGACCCAACAAAAGCACGGGAGGCAAAAAGAACAGTAACGGCGGAATAAGGGAAGTCTGTCCTGCTGCAGATCTGAAAAAGCAGAAAAACGCAATCGTGTTTTGTGGCAGCGATAGTGGAAGGAGCTTGCTTTGATTACAAAGATCATAAACGGTAGGATAATTGCCGAAAATGAGATAATTGGCGGAAAAAGCGTGTATATCGAAGACGGCGTTATTACAGCCATAGGCAATAATACTGCCGCGTGTGATGCGGTTATCGACGCAGAAGGAAATTATATTTCCCCCGGCTTTATAGACCTGCACCTGCACGGCGCGCTAAACGGCGATTTTGCTGACGGCGATACCGATGGGGTAATTAAGGGCGCAAATTATCATTGTAAGCATGGCACGACTACACTTTTTCCGACTACACTTTCTGCTTCCTATGATGCAATTATCAATTCCCTTGAAGCGATAAAGAATGCTATGGAATCTGATGAACTGTTACCTAATATCGTTGGCGTGCATTTGGAGGGGCCGTATTTTTCTAAAAAACAATCGGGTGCACAAAACCCTGAATTTATTACATCACCTATAAAAGCTGACTACGAAAGAATTATTGAAAAATATGGTGATATCATAAAACGTTGGAGCTTTGCACCCGAGCTGGAAGGGACTTTAGAATTTGTTGAAGTACTTAATAAGAACGGTACAGTAGGTTCCTTTGGTCACAGTGACGCAAAATACGATGAGGTGTTGCCTGTTTATGAGAAAGGAATAAGGCTTATTACGCATTTTTATTCCTGCACATCAACGATTACCCGGGAAAAAGGGTTCAGGAAATTGGGTTTGACGGAATTTGGGTACTTACACGATGACGTTGTCGTTGAAGCCATAGCAGACGGTTGCCACATTCCTAAGGAACTGTTTAAA
>JAZSRI010000012.1:0-35772 GCA_045538415.1 Faecousia sp.
GCGCTGCTACCGGGAACTGGGCAATTACGAAAAAGCATACCATTATGCATGCAAACAAAAAAGAATATAAAAAGCAGGGCGAAAGCCCTGCTTTTTGCTGTCATGGACCGCCTATCCCAGCGCAGCCGTGACCAGGATCCCCAGGTTATCCCGGTAGATCTCGTCGAATTGGGAAAGGGGCAGGGGATTGACCCCGGAGCCTGCTTCGATGGTAAATCCCGGCCGCCGGAAATCTTTGATGAACCAATCCTTGTAGCCGGCAAAACTGGAAGTCTCCACCGGTTCTGTCAGCGCATAACCGCTGACCCGGGCAAATCGTTCTCCCAGCTCCCGGGCACCGGGTACTTCGTAATCCAGGAAGGACCAGTAGATCTCTTTGCCCTGGGTGTGATAGGCAAGGACCAGATCCGGCTCGATGTACTCGGTATAGCCGGCCATGGCCCGGCTTTCCCGCTGACTCAGAGGAGCCCGGCCCACATAGTCCCGGGGGGCAGGTCGGTTATACCCTTGCAGGAACTTGATCTCCCGGGCCCGGAGCCATCCGGCCGGAAACTGAAGGTTTAAGTCCACCCCGTTTAAGTTTGCTTTCCATCCGTTGGGGAAGGGGATGGCCGGGAAATATTGCGCGATTTCCTGCGCATTTTCGTAAGCCTGGCTTCCCGGCTCAATGGCTCTGGTGACCAGATCCACCCCATCGGGATTGACCATGGGAACCATATAGATGGTGGCCTTTGCGGCAAGGTCTCCGGCAGGAATACCGAAAATTTCCCCGCCGTTTTTCAGAGCGGCTGCAAATTCCTCTGCAAATTTCAGCAAAATGAGTGCAGTGATCCATTCGTTGGCATGCCAGGCGGCAGAATAGATTACTTTCCGCGGGCCGTTTCCGATGACCAGGGTCCGTAAATTCCGGCCCTGTGCGGTTTCGGTCAGTACTTCCGTGCGCAGGAAGGGGTATGTTTTTACCAGCTCCAGAATGGCCTGCTCGCAGCGTGCATAGGTCATGGGTACATCCGTTTTCACAATAGCCATAAAAAATCGCCTCCGGTAATTCTATGCCCCGGAGGCGACCGGTATGCACCGGCAGGCAATACGTGTTTAAGCACCGTGCCGAATCTGCCATTTGAGCCCGATTCGGCGGGGTGTTTTGCGATAATCCAATTTATCTCTGCTCCAGCCAGATCAGCAGCCCGGCGATATCCGCCGGGCTAACACCGGAGATCCGGCCCGCCTGTCCGATGGACATGGGGCGAATGGCAGAAAGCTTTTCCTGTGCTTCCAGCCGCAGACCGCCGATGGCTGCATAATCGATGTCAGATGGCAGCAGCCGGGATTCTTCTTTCTTGAATTCGGCCACCTGCTTTTCCTGCCGGGCAAGGTAGCCGGCGTACTTGATCTGGATCTCCACCTCTTCGGTGACGGAGGCGGGAAGCTCCGGCCGGCCGGTGTCGAAGGGGGCGATATCCCCGTAGGTCACCTGGGGACGTCTTAAGAGGTCTGCCAGCCGGGCAGAATTGGCAACGGGAGCAGACCCCCGCTCTTCCAGCATGGCGTTCAATGCGGCAGAACCGGGAACGCCGTTGCTCTCCAGACGGTCCATCTCCCGGCGGACGGCCTCATACTTTTCCTCCACCTGCCGCAGGCGTTCCGGGGGCACAAGCCCCACCTCCGCGCCAATGGCAGTCAAGCGCTGGTCCGCGTTGTCCTGCCGGTGCAGAAGCCGGTACTCCGACCGGCTGGTCATGATCCGGTAGGGTTCTTCCGTCCCCTTGGTCACCAAATCATCAATCAGTGTGCCGATATAGCTGGTGTCCCGGGTGAGAATCAGGGGGTCTTTTCCCTGCAGTTTCAGGGCTGCGTTGATACCCGCCACCAGGCCCTGTACCGCCGCCTCCTCGTAGCCGGAGGAGCCGTTGAACTGCCCCGCCCCGTACAGGCCGGAAATATGCTTGTACTCCAAGGTGGGCAGCAGGCTGGTGGGATCTATGCACTCATACTCAATGGCGTAGGCAGGACGCATCATCTCCGCCTGCTCCAAGCCCGCAATAGAATGGATCATACGCAGCTGCACATCCTCGGGAAGGCTGGAGGAGAAGCCCTGAATATACATTTCCTCCGTATCCATGCCGCATGGCTCAATGAACAGCTGATGGCGGCTCTTGTCCGGGAAACGGACGATCTTGGTCTCGATACTGGGACAGTACCGGGGGCCTACACCGGAAATGGTTCCATCATACATGGGGCTGCGGTGCAGGTTTTCCTCAATGATCCGGTGGGTTTCCTCGTTGGTGTAGGTCAGGTAACACACCGCCCGGTTATCCAGGGGATGCTCTGTACGGAAAGAGAAAGGCTCCGGGTGCTCATCCCCGGGCTGCAGCTCCATTTTGGAAAAATCAATGGAACGGCGGTTTACTCTGGGGGGTGTGCCGGTTTTGAACCGGCGCAGGGGAATCCCCAACTCCCGCAGCTGGTCCGCAAGGCCCACGGAGGCATGCATCCCGTCCGGGCCGGCGCTCTGGACGGATTCTCCGGTGATAACGGTGCTGTCCAGATACGTGCCGGTGGCAATGATGACAGCCCTGGCATCATATTCCGCGCCCAGCGCTGTCAAGACGCCGGACACAGCGCCCTCCCGCACAAAAAGCTTTACAATCTGCGCCTGCTTCAGCTGCAGGTGTTCCTGCTGCTCCAGCGTCCGCTTCATAACGCTCTGGTACTTCCGCCGGTCTGCCTGGGCACGGAGGGAATGGACCGCAGGACCTTTTCCCTTGTTGAGCATACGGTACTGGATACACGCCTCGTCCGCCGCCAGACCCATCTGACCGCCCAGCGCATCCAGCTCCCGCACCAGATGGCCCTTGCCGGTGCCGCCAATGGCCGGATTGCAGGGCATATTGCCCACGCTGTCCAGATTGATGGTAAACAGAATGGTCTCAAGCCCCAACCGGGCCGCCGCCAGAGCGGCCTCAATTCCCGCGTGACCCGCGCCAATCACGGCGATATCGCAGCTGCCTGCGTGATAGGTGGTCATTGGGCATTCTCCTTCTTTTCTTCCGGGGGCAGCACAAAGGGCTTGCAGACTACCTCGCAGCGGTTAATAGGGGTGCCCATGGCGTGGAATTTCTCCTCATACCCGGTCATAATACCCACGATCCCATCCTTGTGCAGGTCATACGTCACATTGTTCACCTGCAAGCCGCAAGCAGCAAATTCCTCCAGAGAGAACTGGAACAGGGGCGCGTTATCGGTCTTGAAGTGGATCTCGCCCCCGGTTTTCACTGTGCGGCAGTATTTGTCCAGGAAACCCCTGTGGGTCAGGCGGCGCTTGGCGTTTTTCTTCCGGGGCCAGGGATCGGGGAAGTTGATGAACAGCCTGTCCATCTCTTCCCTGTCAAAAATATCCTCAATATTGGCAACATCCATATCGATGAAAAATACGTTTTTCAGTTCCATAGCCTGCGCCTTCTCCATAGCCACCACCATAGCCTCCCGGCAGCGCTCCACGGCAATCAGCAGCACATTGGGGTTGGCTTCAGCAGTCTCCGCGGTGAACTTGCCCTTGCCGCAGCCTACCTCCACCCACAAAGCCTCACACCCGGGCATCAGGGAACGCCAGTTGCCCTTCATCTGGGCGGGCTCCATAATCCGCAGGGCGGCGCACTTTTCCATCCGGGGCTCTAAATTTTTCATTCTGCGCATTCTCATAGCTTTTACCTCCAAAGGGATAGGTCATAATTCTCTAATTTAGCATTATAACAGAAAGAAAACGATGCGTCAATTTTTATATCCCCCCAAGGGGCTTGCAGTTTTTAAAAAAATAGGATATGATAGGGAAAACACCAAAAGGGGGCAGAGCTGTGACAGATCATCCGCATACCCATGACCAACATGACCACGCCTATATGCATGCCCACGGCATTGCCCATTCCCATGGACATGTGCACGAGAACCAGAAGGCGGTGATTAACCGGCTGGCCCGGGCCATCGGCCATCTGGAAAAGGTGAAGCGAATGGTGGAAGAAGGGCACGACTGCAGCGAGGTACTGGTACAGCTGGCGGCTGTGCGTTCCGCCCTGGACAACACAGGAAAGGTGATCCTGAAAGACCACATGCGCCACTGTATGGTAGACGCGGTAGCCGCTGGGGACCAAGACGCCATTGACGAGCTGTGCGCCGCTATTGACAAGTTGATGAAATAAAAAACAGATACGGGCTTCCCGGAGTTTTTCCGGGAAGCCCTTGTCAGCTTATCACAAAATTTCCTAATATAGCCAAATGCGGAGCAAATGGAAAGGGGCAGAAAATTCACACAACACACATTTGGCAAGAATATCTGGATTTGGTAGAGCAGATAGGAAAGACAGATTGAGCAAAAGATATTTATGCACAGCGCAAAGAAACCATTGAGCGTATCTTTGCGGATGCTAAAGAAAAGCATGCAATGCGTTATACACACCACAGAGGCTTGGCCGCAGGCACAAGATGGGTCAGGACGAAGTATGCCGCCATAAATCTGAAAAAGCTAGCAAATTGGGGTTGGAACACCTTCTTTCTCTCCACAATATATCTATTACCTAAGCTAAATTATGCCAAAACCCGTGTTTTCGCCTAATGAAAACACGGGTTCTTTGACTAATTGACAAGGCATACGCAAAATGCGTATGCCTTGCATAGGAAAGGGTTCGTCGCCGGCAGATCATATCGCGCTAATCTACCGAAGGCTCACCCGCTGCCGGTGAGATTTTCACAGAGGAAGGGATTCATTTGCGGCACTCCAAGTGTCCGGCTTAATTTTCCTCCTGTTTTTTGTTTTATAAACAAGGAATCGTAACAATTCCCGTTTATCCTTAAAAATCCGGGAAAACTGAAAATACCGGAATACCCCATTCCAGTATTTTCTCCAAGCAGAAACAGGAATCTTTCTTCCAGCAATTCTACATCATTAGTTCCTATTTGTCAAGAATAAAAGGAGATATAATTCCTAATAGAAGAACGGAGGGGGGAGGTAAAATGCTTGTCTTTGATCTGCGTTCCATCGGTAACAAATTGCTGACAATCCGCAAACGGCTAGGGATGACCCAGGCAGAGGTTGCGGAAGCCGCCGGCTTGTCAGACCGCACCTATGCGGATATTGAGCGTGGTACTGTCAACATGCGGACAGAAACCGTTCTGCGCATTTGCAATGTTCTGCACATCACCCCGGATCAAATTCTGACAGAAAGCGAGGATTTTTCTGTCCTGTGTCAAGAAGAATTACTGGCTCGGCTGAATGTATGTAGTCCCAGAGAGAAGCAGACGGCGTTACAGTTGCTTTCCGTATATTTAAAATCCCTTGATAATTGAAACCACCCTCTGAAAACAGCGGGTGATTTTTAATTAATCACAGGCGCTATGGGGTATGCCTGTTTACCCCCCCTCCACAGGGTATCCGGATATAAACAGGCGACTTTTTTTGATTTACATTGCAAAATAAAAAACAGGCCCCCTCGGGGGTCTGTTTTTTATTGATAGGTACTTCGGCGGACGTAGAACCTATAACCCATTGTCGGCAGGCGCTGCCGCTACGCCGCCCTGAGGCCGGATGCTCAGCACATGACAAGCACCCTCACCCAGAACACTGTCGATTCCTCTACGGAAGATATCCAGAATTTCAACGGGTACAAAGGCCTGCACCGTTCCGGCAAAACCTCCGCCGTGGACGCGGTATGCGCCCTTACCCTGGAGAAAATGCTCACACATAGCCAGCGCCAGCGCCACATCCTGGTGTTCCTTGCAACCTGCGGGAATCACGTTCTGTAAGTACATATAAGAGGAATTGCCGCTCTGCCTCACCAGCTTCAGGAAAGTGTCAAAGTCTCCCCGCTCCAAAGCTTCCACCTGCTTGGGCACACGGGCATTTTCCTGATAGAAATGGACAGCCCGAAGCACCGCCCGGTCGCCGCATTTCTCCCGCAGCTGGGGAATGGCAACAAAGAAATCCGCCTCGTCAATCTGGGTCAGCACATCCTTGCCAAAGTGGGCGGAAACAGCTTTGAGCTCATTGGGGATGGCGGCGTACTCATCTGTCAGATCCGCATGGCTTGCCCGGGTGTCGATGATGCACAGGGCATGGCCGCAGGCGGCAAAATCAAAGGCAACAGGCTTGATTTCGGGACTATCCTTACAGGAAAAGTCGATGGCCACCAGGTTGCCAACGGCGGAAGCGGTCTGATCCATCAGGCCGCATGGTTTACCGAAAAATACATTCTCCGCATACTGGCCAATCTGGGCAACCTCTGCCGGGGTGGCCTTTGCGCCGAAAAACAGATGGTTAATGATGGTACCGATGAGAACCTCATAGGCTGCGGAGGAAGAAAGCCCGCTGCCGGGAAGGACGGTGGATTCGCAGTAGGCGTCAAACCCCTTTACTACGCATCCAAGCTGGGCAAACCGGGCTGCCACCCCCCGGATCAGAGCAGGGGTGGTGTTGATTTCCTCTGCCTTGGGGGTCAGCTCCTTTATATCAACTTCACAGCGGGGATATCCCTTGGAAAGGATGCGAATCGTATCTGTACCGTTTTCACGGACAGCAGCCACTGTATCCAGATTTACCGCCGCAGCCAACACACGGCCACGCTGATGGTCTGTGTGATTGCCGCCAATCTCGGTGCGTCCCGGCGCGGAAAAATACCGGACAGGTTCCCCGCCAAAGGCCGCGGCAAAACCTGCGTCCAGAGCAGTTTTCTGCTGGGGGTCCAGCACAAGAACAGGTGTGGTCATAGCATTTACCTCCCACTTTATTTTCCTTAATTATACAACTAAGGAAGCCAAAAGGGAATAGCGACTCCATGAGAAAATTCCATTATGGGTTCGATTCCGGTCTTATTCCCAAAAAATAAGACACCCCCGGCGGGGGTGTCTTAATTGGTGCCGGCAACCGGAATCGAACCGGTACGGATTTTACTCCGAGGGATTTTAAGTCCCTTGTGTCTACCTATTCCACCATGCCGGCGCATGGTCTGTTTTCTTTATTCTTTGTTGCCGTCACGGTGCCGGCATCCTGTTGCGGTACCCGGCATCTTCGTCGGCGGCATAGCGCCTTCCTCATCTCCCGACCCCTGCCACTCGCCCGGGCCGCTCCTCCCGCCTCCGGCGCCGCTCCCCTCGCTCCCCCCAATCGAACCGGTACGGATTTTACTCCCAGGGATTTTAAGTCCCTTGTGTCTACCTATTCCACCATGCCGGCGACTCAACTATAGTAACACAGTTTTTTTATCCAGTCAAGACAGACCTGTCAAAGCTGATCCAGATTCAAGCTGAAGTTACCAAGACATTCCTCTATAAACCATGTCAGCTCCGGCATATCCATAGCCCGCATGGCCTCCATGGACAGCTGCGCCGCGGAATCAAATTCCGTATTGCCTGCCTTCTGTTCCTCAATGCATTTAATATAAGCAGAGAGCTTATCAGCAGCTTTCACAATAGGCGTCACCTTGGGATCTTCCTCCAGCACCAGCGGTGCGTAGCTCTGCCGCAGCTGGGGCGGCAGCATATCCAGCAGCCGGTTTCCGGCGATCCTCTCCACCTGCTTATAGGCAGTTTTAATCTCCGGGTTATAGTACTTGATGGGCGTGGGCAGATCCCCGGTAAGAATCTCCGAAGCATCGTGATACAAAGCCGCCACGGCACACTTGTCAGGGTCCGGGCCGGGCAAATGGAGAATATCCCGCCGGATCAGCGCCAACGCGTGGGCAAGCACCGCCACCTGATGGCTGTGCTCCTGAATATTTTCGGAAAAGGTGTTGCGCATCAGCCCCCAGCGGGTAATGTAGCGCATTCTGCCCAGCAGGGCGTAAAACTCATTGGCCATAGATGCTCCTTATTATACCATCCGGCAGATAGTATCATACAGTTCCTTAGGATCCCGGCAGAAATGGGTGCCCCCCGCCTGACGCAGAAGCGCTTCATCCCGGAAGCCCCAGGTTACACTCAAACAGGGCATACCCGCATTGGCAGCGGTAAGCACGTCCACATCGCTGTCGCCCACGTAAATGCAGCGCTCCAGACCCAGTTCAGCCATGGTCCGCAGCAACATATCCGGCGCAGGCTTTCTGGGGCAATCACTGCTCTCGCCCCGGGCGTAAATATCCCCAAAATAGTCCTTGCACAGCAGCTTTACCGCCCGGTCCGGCTTGTTGGACACCACGGCCACGGGAAACTCCCGGCGCAGCTGCTCCAGCGCCTCCAAAATACCAGGGTAGGGTGCGGTCTTGATCTGGGCATGGGCAGCATAATACTGCTGATAGAAAGTCAGCGCCTCATCCACCTCAGGATCCTCCGGCGTTCCAGGCAGGGACAGTTCAATCAGCCGGCGGGCGCCGTTGCCCACAAACTCTCTTACCTGGCCTAACGACCGCCCCGGGCAGCCGTAGTACCGCAAGGTGTAATTGACAGCATCTGTCAAATCCTGGAGGGTATCCAGCAGGGTGCCGTCCAGATCAAATAAAATTCCGGTTTTCAATGGAAATTCCTCACTTATTCTTTAATACACGGATATCCCGCCCCACAAAGGACAGCAGGGTAAAGCTTCCCTGCAGCCGGGACGCAATCTGGGGAGAATACCGCCTGCCCAGCTCTTCAATGGTCAAGTTGGTAGAGATTACCATAGGCTTTCCAGCCAACAGCCGGTCGTTAACCAAGGTGTACAGAGCGGCGGTTACAAAATTGCCGGGCAGTTCTGTGCCAAGGTCATCCACGATCAAAAGATCACTCTGGGTCAGCGCCTGAATCTGCTGCTGACTCTGCTCATCGGGGTTAAAACGGTTTTTTTCCAGCTTGGAAAACAAATGAGCCGCAGTTTCATAGCACACAGCAAACCCTTTTTCCGCCACCTCACGGGCAATGCTGGCAGACAGGAAGGTCTTACCCAGACCGGTGCCGCCCACAAACAGCAGATTGCCGCTGTTGGCTGCGAACTGGCGGGCGTATTTGCGGCATACCCCCAGGGTCTTTTCCATAATGAACCGGGGGCTGACACCGTACTTGGGGTCTGCCGTGTCCGGATAATACTCCAGCCGGAAATTTTCGAAACGCTGCTCCGGGTCAGCCAGAACCGCAATCCGCTTTGCCTGCTCCTGCCGGCAAAGCTCCGTCAAACAGGAGCACATGGTTGTGCCAATATAGCCGCTGCCGCCGCAGTGGGGGCACAGGGGCTCTTCGTTCAAAAAATCAGGTCCGAAACGCTCCTGCAGCAGTTCCTTTCGCTCCGCCTGCAGGGCAAGGTTTGCCTGCTTCACCTGCTCCATAGCCTCGGCAGCGCCGCCACCCTGCAAAAATGCCGCCTGGGCAGCCAGCGCCATGGATCTGCGCAGCTGAATATCGATTTCTCGGATCCGGGGAAGCTCAGCGTAAGCCTGATGCAGCCGGGACAGCTGCAGGGATTCCAAATCCGCCTTTTTTTGCGCCAGCTGCTGACGGGCCGCCCGCACAATTTCCTGTTGATACGCCATAGGTCAGTCCTCCTTCAGCAGCTTGTGAATGGCATCCAGCTCCGCCTGACCCAGTTGGCCAGTAGCGCCGGATGGCTTGCGGTCACCGTTTTTCACCTGTTCGCCGGTGATCATACCGTTCTCCTGCCAGCGCAGGAGAATTTTATTCATGTAAGCCCAGCTTAATCCGCCGGTATTCAGGCAGGTCCGCTCATAGGCATTTGCCAGCGCCTCCTGATCAAAGCCCATCTCCAGCCAGGCGTTGGCGTACCGTTCCTCCGCCGGGGTAAGACTTCTGCCCCGAATCTGGAGAATGTCCGTAAGCTTGCGTAACTGGGAATTTTTTATGTTCTGCCGCTGGATAAAAGCAGCGGCTTCTTCCATGGTATCAATGCCCTGCTCTGCCCAGAAATAGGCCTCCTTCTCGATGGTCCGGAGGGAGGGATTCCGACTATTGCCCTTCTGGCGGGCCCGGTCTTTACAGTAACACACCAGCACATAAATTACGTCGGAGGGTAGCCCCAGATAGCGGACAAAACCCAGCAGAATCTTCAGTTCCTCCGTGTTCAGGCTCCTGCCCAGCAGCCGCTGTACTTCTCCATACAGGGAGCGGAAATCCCCATCCGTATCCATGGCGTGGATTACATCGCCCTCGGCGTACTGGGGGCGCTCCCCCATCATAACAGCAGGCCTTTTCTCTTGCCACAGGCCCATCTGCCGCAGGGTGGCCGCGGCAACAGACAGCCGGGAATCTGTAAGCTTCAGTGCCTGCCGGGCATTGTCACCGGTGCCGCCGCTGAGCAGATGCAGATATAACAGGGCGGCATCGCCATTGGCGGTACACAGCAGCTTTTGCACATCGCCAGCAGAGATATGCAGTTGTGATTCCATAGCGCCGCCCCCTTTCAAAAGATGACACATTACCGCGGCAATCGCCGCTATGGGAATCATTATAACATACCTTTTTCCCGGGGACAACGGCTGTGCCGAAAGTTTTTTGAGAAAAAACCCGTCATTTTTTGGTGCACCACAACATACTGTGGTGAAAAGTTTTTTCATCACAAGGAAAACCGGAACAGCCATAGCTGTTCCGGCAGTGATATCTATTTGTAATCAGAAAACGTTTCCCGCAGGAACGTTACCGGGCGGGTTAGGGAAAAAACGATTACCGACCAGCTTGGCGCGAATTATCTGCCTGCATTGCAGGCTCGGCCTTGCGGACCTAGAAGAGGCCGATGCTGGCCACAACACCTAACAAAATGGCAATTGGAGCTGTGACAAACCGGGAAAACAGCACCGAAGGCATGGCCAGCTTTGCCGTATCCGGCTCCGCCTGACCCAGCGCCGCAGCCGTGGGCACAAAATCGCAGCCATCCACCACATTAATGGCGAACAGGGCCGGTATCGCCAGCGTCACAGGGATAGAACCCGCCGCGATCATGGTACCAATCAACGTGCCCAGAATGCATTGGATTGCCGCACCCGGCGCTAACACCGGCGACAACAGTGGGAAGCTGATGATCAGCGTAAAGAGCAGAACACCCCAAATACTACCCAGCAGCGGGGCAAGCAGCCGGGCGATAAAATTACCTACACCTGTGTAGGTGAGTACACCGTTCATAAACGACAGGAAAATGAGAAAGGGCAAGATGCTCTTCAGGGTCAGGCTCACAGCCTCCTTGGCGCCGGTGAAAAAAGCTTCCACCACTTTACCGATGCCGTTACCCACACCCTGAATCATCCAGGTGATGGTGCCCAGTACACCACTATCCCTGTGGGGGGCAGGCTCCGAAACCTCCTGTTGCTCCTCTTCCTCACTCACAACACTGGCAGGACGATTTACGTCCATACCCTGCCGCTTGGCAAAAAACACCCAAAAGCCTTCCGTCACAAGGGATCTGACCACAGCCAGCACACAGGCTGCCAGGAAAAAGCGCAGCGCAAGGGGGAATGTGGAAAATCCCAGCTGTTCCACACCACTGGCGATCCCCAGCCACACAAACAGTTCCCCGGGATTTACATGGGGGAACAGTCCCAGCAAGGGGCTGTTGAAGGTGCTGCACACATCAATGTAACCGGCCCGCTGCCGCTGGGGCAGAAACTTGGCAGAGGTAAACGCCGCCGGGCTGCACAGGAAGAACCAGGAAATCAGGGGCAGAACCGTATAGGATAAAATGCGGTATTTGGCAAGAAACCGAGATAACCGCTCAATCCGTTTGCCGCCAATGAGATGGCAGATCGTATTGAATACCATTAAAAGAATCAGCACCGTGGGCAGCAAACCGGTGATGTTCTCCACCAGTTTCTGTCCGCAGGCCTCAAAGATACCGGAAAATGCTTCGGCGAATGCTGTCATGGGAATTGCCTCACTTTGAAAAAATGTACCAGTATACAGGTTTCCGCCCATCAGGGCTTCTTTTCTATCATATATGCAGCCGGAGGAAAAGTAAAGAGAAAAACCTGCCGGAAACAGAAAATGAAACAAGGGCGCGCCTATGGCGCGCCCTTGGAATCTGCTTGGAAGGGGAATTATTTGCCTGCGCCGGCGATCTGTGCAGCCACTTCGTCAGCGAAGTTCTCTTCCTTCTTCTCGATGCCTTCGCCCTTAATGTAGTGGATAGCATCCACGAAGGCAATCTTGCCGCCCAGCTTCTTGGCAGCGTCAGCAATGTAGCCGGCCACATCGCCCTTGAACAGGTCGCTGCGGACGAACTCCTGCTGCAGCAGGCAGGACTCTTTGTAGAAAGCAGCCAGCTTACCGGCAGCGATCTTCTCCTTAACCTGTGCGGGCTTGCCAGCCATCTTGGGGTCATTGTCCATCAGAGCCAGCTGGACCTGCATTTCCTTGTCCACATCAGCCTGAGGAACCTGAGCCTTATCCCAGTACTTGGGATTCATGGCAGCGATCTGCATAGCCACGTTCTTGCCCACTTCGGTAACGTCGATGTCACCCTCAACAGCCAGGTTCACCAGAACACCGTGGGTACCGCCCATGTGCACATAGGCAACGGAGGTGTTGTCAGCAAAGCGGTTGAAGCGGCGGATCTGCATGTTCTCGCCGATGGACATGACCTTCTCCTGCATGATCTCGGTAACGGTCAGGTTGGAGTTGGGGTACTTGGCAGCCTTCACAGCTTCCACATCAGCGGGATTCTCGGTAGCAACAACAGTAGCCAGGTTCTTTACCAGATCCAGGAAAGCATCGGTCTTGGCGGCAAAGTCGGTCTCAGAGTTGACTTCGATCACAACGCCTACGCCATCGATCACAGCAGCGTATGCCACGCCCTCTGCGGCAATGCGGTCAGCCTTCTTAGCAGCCTTCGCCAGGCCCTTTTCACGCAGCCAGTCAACAGCCTTATCCATATCACCGTCGGTAGCCTGGAGAGCCTTCTTGCAGTCCATCATGCCAACGTTGGTCATCTCACGCAGTTTCTTAACGTCCAGAGCAGTAAATGCCATTTTCGTGTCCTCCTATAAGTTATTGGTAGATAGCACCGCAGGTGCTATTTCATTTTCTAATTACTCAGCAGCGGGTGCCTCGGCTTCTGCCTGAGCAGCATCCTCACCCTGACGGCCCTCGATAGCGGCGCTGGCCATAGCGGCAGCGATCAGGCGGATGGCGCGGATAGCGTCGTCGTTGCCGGGGATCACGTAATCGATCTCGTCGGGATCGCAGTTGGTGTCAACGATAGCCACGATGGGGATGTTCAGCTTGCGGGCCTCAGCAATGGCATTGCGCTCCTTGCGGGGGTCAACGATGAACAGGCAAGCGGGAATCTTCTTCATTTCCTTAACGCCGCCCAGATACTTTTCCAGCTTCTCGATCTCGCCCTGGTGCTTGATGACTTCCTTCTTGGGCAGCATTGCGAAAGTGCCGTCCTCTTCCATCTTGCGCAGCTGTGCCAGACGGTCGATACGGGTACGCATGGTGCGGAAGTTGGTCAGCATGCCGCCCAGCCAACGGGCATTGACATAGTAACCGCCGCAGCGGGCAGCTTCTTCCTTGATAGCGTCCTGAGCCTGCTTCTTGGTACCGACAAACAGAACGTTGCCGCCATTGGCGCTGATCTCACGGACAAAGTTGTAAGCCTCTTCCAGCTTCTTAACGGTCTTCTGCAGGTCAATAATGTAGATACCGTTGCGCTCAGTGTAGATGTACTGAGCCATTTTGGGGTTCCAGCGGCGGGTCTGGTGACCGAAGTGTACGCCGGCCTCCAGCAGTTGCTTCATAGATACGACAGCCATTTTAAATTTCTCCTTTTGTTTTTTCCTCCACCCCGATCATCTCGCACTGCCCGCCCTGAGGGCACTTGGGGGTACGATCACCGGGTGTGTGGTGTTGAATTACTATGGGCCATGCCCATGCCGAACTATTATACTGAAACCAAATGGATTTTTCAAGTAGTTTTTCCAAAAAAATTTAAGAACATTCCCATTTTTTTCAAAAAAACCGGGTCTGTTTCCCCAGACCCGGTTTTTCAGAAAAGTGACCCTTTTTTAATCCGGGGGACACAGCACTCCTCCGGCCGCACATCCACCAGAATGATATCCGGTCCAATGCGCTTGATGCAGTGCCAGGGGATCACATAGTCCTCCCGGCAGCCCAGCAGGCCGAGCATGCGGTATTTCCCCGGCACGATAATTGCCGCCACATGCCCCTCCGGCAGTTCCACCCGGGCATCGCTGACAAACCCCAGCCGCGCCCCTGTGGCCACACAGATCACCTCTTTGCAGTGCAGCTCCGTGAATTTTACCGACATACCCCGCCCTCCTGACCTGACTGTTTGCTTCAGTGTATGCACGCCCCGGGCGGGATATGCCGGGCTAGGAGGATATCTGGAAGGCCTTGCGCATGGTTTTGATGGCGCCCTTTTCCAGCCGGGATACCTGCGCCTGGGAGATGCCCAGAATCCGGGCTACCTCCATCTGAGTCTTGCCATCATAGTAGCGCAGGGAGAGGATCTGCTTTTCCCGCTGATCCAGCGCCTTGTAGGCGCCCTGCAGGCAGATATGCTCCATCCAGGAGCCTTCGGTATTCCGGGTGTCCCGCACCTGATCCATGACCGTCAGGGGATCACCGCCGTCGGAGTATACCGGGTCGTACAGACTCACCGGGGCGCACACCGCCTCCAGTGCCTGAGAGATCTCCTCCTGAGGCAGGTCCAGCGCTTTGGACAGTTCCTCCAAGGTAGGATCCCGGCCCAGCTGCAGGGTAAGGGCCTCCTTGCACTGCAGCACCCTGTATGCCACGTCCCGAATGGACCGGGATACCCGGATGGGAGCGTTATCCCGTAGGTAGCGGCGCACCTCGCCGGCAATCATGGGAACGCCATAGGTGGAAAACCGCACCTGCTTTGTGGGGTCAAAGTTAGCAATGGCCTTCATTAGGCCGATGCACCCCACCTGAAACAGGTCGTCCGGGGTTTCTCCCCGTTTTTCAAAACGCTGGATCACTGACAGAACCAGCCGCAGATTTCCCTCGATCAGCTGCTGCCGGGCATCTTCGTCCCCCTCCTTGCTTCGCAGCAGCAGCTGGTCCATCTGCTTTTGGGTCAGAACATTCAGCCGGGCGGTGTTCACACCGCAGATCTCTACTTTTCCCTGCATGGTGAGCCTCCTGTATTTAAACGGAATACCAGAAGTATCTCCCAACGGGGGAAAAACATACCCTTCCCGGCGGCAAGTTGCCGGGAAGGGTTACTCTGGAGACGATTTGTGAAAAGTTACCAAATTTTTCGTCTAGGTTGTGGAAAACACCCCCTGCAAATACGACACCCTTTCCGGCAATGGCAACTTTTTCCCCAAAGTTTTGGAAAAAAGACCGGGAGAAAAATGGGGACATAATTTGTTTTGGCAGGAAAAATAGGGCGATTATACAGTGAGGTATACATGTTTTTCCATAGGGGCAATATTGTGAAAAAACCGGGTATAGCTGTTCAAAACCCACACTTTTCCACATTCTCCACAGCTTTTTCCACAGGGCTTTTCCACAGGGAGCAGGTTTTTTTAGCATGCGTTTTAGTTTACATAATTATTTTCGGCAGGTTTCGACTTTTTTCCACTTTTTTGGATAAAGTAAAAAATGCCGAAGGGTATTTTTCTGTCCGAAAAATACCTCTTGACATCCATCCGCAAGGCGGACAGCTATTTCGCACGAAGATGGTCGGTTATCGTTTTTGCCCTGACCCGGTATCGTTTCTGTCGAATGTTATTTCTGGACTGTTACGCTATCTTTGTTATTTCCCCGGGGCGGACTTTATCCCAGCAGTACATCCATCACCAGCATCACGCAAAAGCCCGCCAGAAGGGCGTAGGTAGCCCCCTGCTGGCTGCCATGGGCATGAGTCTCCGGGATCATCTCGTCGCTGATCACATACAGCATGGTACCTCCGGCAAAGGCCAGGGAGAAGGGCAGAATCACTGTGGACACAGACACCGCGAAATACCCCAGCAGAGTACCAACCACCTCCACCACGCCTGTGGCGGCGGCAGCCAGAAAGGTACGGCCCGGCTTCATCCCCGCGGCCAGCATAGGGCCGATAATGACCATACCCTCGGGAATATTCTGCAATGCGATACCGCCGGCAACCGCCAGCGCGTCACTGACATTGCCGCTGCCAAAGCCCACGCCGGCAGCAATGCCTTCCGGCAGGTTGTGGATAGCGATGGCGGTAACGAACAGAAGCACCTTATCCAGCTTTCCGCTGCCGCCGGGGTGGCTCTCCTGCTCTACACCGGACAGCTTGTGCAGATGGGGTACCAGCCTGTCGAAGAAGCTAAGGCACAGAGCGCCGCAGAAAATACCCACAATGGTCACCACCAGCCCCAGCTTTCCGCCGTACTCCAAGGAGGGCAGCACCAGGCCCAGTACCGCTGCCGCCAGCATCACTCCCGCCGCGAAGGACAGGACAATATCGCTGAATTTGTGAGAGATATTTTTAAAGACAAAGCCCAGAACCGTGCCAAAGATGGTGGCACCGCCCACACCCAGGGCAGTAAGCAATACAATCTTCATACAAAACCTCCTCTATCCTGATAATTTTATTATACAAGCCAGAGAAAACTTGTCAAGATTTTTTAAGAATAAGAATCATTCTCGTTGACAAATGGAAAATTATATGCTATAGTATAGTAAAAGCAGGCGCCGGAGTGCGCCTATTGAATACAAGGAGGATTTCCCCCATGCTCAGACAAGTAACCAAAACCATTTTTTACGTAGGCGCCAACGACCATGAAGTGGATCTTTTTGAGGGTCAGTATATCGTTCCCAACGGAATGGCTTATAATTCCTATGTGATCATGGACGAAAAGGTCGCCGTTATGGATACCATCGACGCCAGCAAGACTGACGAGTGGCTGAAGAACATCGAAAAGGTTCTCTCCGGCCGCCAGCCGGATTATCTGGTTGTGCAGCATATGGAGCCGGACCATGCCGCCTCCATTCAGGCCTTTGTGGAAAAGTATCCCGCTGTAACGGTAGTTGGCAATAAAAAGACCTTTGTGATGATTGGACAGTTTTTCCCCACACTGGTGATGGAAAGCACCCTGACGGTGGAGAATCTGGACACCCTTTCCCTTGGCGATCATACCCTGACCTTTGCCTTTGCCCCCATGGTACACTGGCCTGAAGTGATGATGACCTACGATTCTCTGGACAAGGTGCTGTTCTCCGCCGACGGCTTTGGCAAGTTCGGCGCGCTGGACGTGGATGAGCCCTGGGATGACGAGGCCCGCCGCTACTACATAGGCATTGTGGGCAAATACGGCAAGCAGGTGCAGAACATTCTCAAGGTGGCAGCCACTTTAGATATCAAGATCATCTGCCCCCTCCACGGTCCTGTGCTTACCGAAAACCTGGGCCACTATATCCGCCTGTATGACCTGTGGTCCAGCTACACTCCCGAAACCGAGGGTGTGGTGATTGCCTATACTTCCGTCTATGGCCACACCAAAGAGGCTGTGGAGCTGCTGGAGCGGGAACTCAAGGGCATTGGTGCGCCTAAGGTAACTGTGTTTGACCTTGCCCGCTGTGACATGGCGGCAGCCGTGGACGCCGCATTCCGCTATGACACATTAGTTCTTGCCACCACCACCTATAACTCTGATGTGTTCCCCTTCATGCGCACCTATCTGGATAAGCTCACCGAGCGCAGCTTCCAGAACCGCACGGTAGCCTTTATGGAAAACGGCTCCTGGGCTCCCACCGCCAACAGGGTGATGAAGGAAAAGCTTGCCTCCTGCAAGAATCTGACCATTGCGGAAAACAACGTGACCATCCTGTCCGCTCTGAACGATACCAGCCGGGCGCAGATTATCGCCCTTGCCCAGGAACTGGCAGCGCCCTATACCCCGGTAGAAGTACCGGAAAACATCATTGACCCCACAGCTCTGTTCTCCATTGGTTACGGTCTGTATGTGTCACCTCCAATGACGGTGCCCGGGACAACGGCCTGATCGTCAACGCTGTGACCCAGGTCACCGACAATCCCAGCCGGGTAGCTGTGACTATTAACAAGCGCAACTACTCCTGCGATGTGATTGCCCGCACCGGTAAGCTGAATGTTTCCACCCTGTCTCAGGACGCGCCCTTTAAGCTTTTCCAGAATTTCGGCTTCCAGTCCGGCAAGGATACGGATAAGTTTGCCCAGTTCAAGCACACCCAGCGCTCCTCCAACGGTCTGCTGTTCCTGGACAAATACACCAATGCCTGCATCTGCTGTCAGGTAATCAACACGCTGGATCTTGGCACCCACATTATGTTCCTGTGTGATGTCACCGAGTGTGTGAATCTGAGCAAGCAGCCCACCATGACCTACACCCACTATCTTGAGCATGTAAAGCCCAAGCCCGAAACCGACAAAAAGGGCTACGCATGTAAGATATGCGGCTGGGTCTATGAGGGTTCTGAGCTTCCTGAGGACTTGGTATGCCCCCTGT
This sequence comes from Faecousia sp., assembly GCA_045538415.1. Taxonomy (GTDB): domain Bacteria; phylum Bacillota; class Clostridia; order Oscillospirales; family Oscillospiraceae; genus Faecousia. Next base: position 18,402 of record JAZSRI010000012.1, read on the forward strand.
GCAAGCACGGCGCCGCGGATTTTGAGGAAATAAAGTAAAAGTAGGAAAAACACCCATTTTTGTGACACCCCCGGTGACAACCGGGGGTGTATTTTTACAGAATATTTCCAAAACAAGACTTGCCTTTCCGGGCGAATTGCGATACCATAGTAGTAGTAAAATTATTCATTCAGAAAGGATGTTTCTTACTTATGATCAAGGTTGATATTTCCAATGTATGGGGCCAGTTGTCTCTGCCGGATCTGCTGGCTACTGAAAAAGAAGTGTTTGCCGCCCACCAGACTCTGGCTGAGGGCAGCGGCGAGGGCAATGATTTCCTGGGCTGGCTGAACCTGCCCGTAGAAAAAGAGACCGATGAAATCCGCCGTATCCGTCTGGCAGCAGAGCGGATTCGTGAGTCCTCCGATGTATTTGTGGTCATCGGCATCGGCGGCAGCTATCTGGGCCCCCGTGCCGCCATTGAACTGATGCAGGGCTGCAACCACAACATCGGCAAGGGCAAGGGCAACCCCCAGATCTACTATGCCGGCAATACCCTGTCCACCCGGGCATGGAATGAGCTGGTGAAGCTTCTGGAAGGCAAGGATTTCTCCATCGCCATTATCTCCAAGTCCGGTACCACCACTGAGCCTGCCATCGCTACCCGGGCTCTGCGCTGGCTGCTGGAGCGCAAGTACGGCACCGAGGGCGCCAGAAAGCGTACCTACGCCATCACCGATCCTGTCAAGGGCGCTCTGCGTCAGATGGCTACCGAGGAAGGCTGGGAGACCTTTGTGATTCCCCCCAATGTTGGCGGCCGCTACTCCGTTCTCACCGCTGTGGGTCTGCTGCCTATGGCTGTAGCGGGCATTGATCCCATGGAAGTGATGCAGGGCGCTGCCCAGGCAAAGAAAGATTACGACCTGCGTTCCTTTGAAAATCCTGTGTGGCTGTATGCCGCAATCCGGAATCTGCTGTACCGCAACGGCAAATCCATTGAGATTCTGGAATCCTTTGAGCCCGGCTTTAAGATGATGGGCGGCTGGTGGCAGCAGCTCTACGGCGAGTCTGAGGGTAAGGACGGCAAGGGCATTTTCCCCGCAACCGCTGAGTTCACCCCCGACCTGCACTCTCTGGGTCAGATGATCCAGCAGGGTGAGCGGAACATCTTCGAGACCATGATCCGTTTTGACGCCCCTGAAGCAAAGCTGACCATTGGCGGCGACTACAAGAATCTGGACGGTCTGAACTATCTGGAAGGCAAGACTCTGGACTTCGTGGATGAGCAGGCCTTCCGGGGCACTCTGGCAGCCCATGTAGACGGCGGCGTTCCCGTCATCACCATGGATATGGGTCAGCTGGACAACGCCAAGCTGGGCGAAATGTTCTATTTCTTTGAGCTTGCCTGCGGCGTGTCCGCCTATATGCTGGATGTGAATCCCTTCAACCAGCCCGGCGTAGAATTCTACAAGCGCAACATGTTCCAGCTCCTGGGAAAGCCCGGCTACGAGAAGTAGTTCCTGCGGCGGAGAATACCCTTTGGAAAAACCTTTCCCTTTTCCCAAAATAGGTATTGCAAAATCCCCGCCAAACTGGTAGAATTACCGTATAGCAATAACCGTTGCAAGCTAAGGAGGAATTTCCGATGATTCATGTAATTATGGGCCTGAAAGGCTCCGGTAAGACAAAGAAGCTGATCGATTCCATTAACGCTGCTCTGACCGAAGCAAGCGGTGATGTGGTGTGCATCGAGTACGGCAAGAAACTGACCTATGATGTGAACTACCGTGTCCGTCTGGTGGACTCCAAAGAGTATGGCATTAAGAATCTGGACATGCTCAAGGGTTTTGTGAGCGGTCTGCATGCAGGCAACTTTGATATTACCAACGTGTACATCGACAATCTGTATAAGACCATCGGCAGCGACCGTGCCGCCGGTGAGACTTTCATTTTGTGGTGCGCTGAGTTTGCCCAGGCCAACAATATGAATATCACCATCTCCGTTTCCGATGACCCCGCTGAGGCATCCGAGGCTGTGAAGGCTTATCTGGTCTGATTTACAAAGCAACAGGGGCTGACCCATTGGGTCAGCCCCTTCCTTTTTTGTGTCTGCCGGCACATCATTCCTCGTCCAGCAGATAATTCACCTGCTGTACCACTTCGCCGCGGCGCAGGTAGTACCTGGGCACCCGGCGGCCGATTCCGCAGACAAATTCATAGTTAAACGAGTCCGCTTTTGCCGCAATCTGCTCCACGCTGATGCGCTCATCCCCGTCCCCGCCCAGCAGCACCACCCGGTCTCCGGATTGTACACCGGGGATATCCGTTACGTCCACCATCAGCTGGTCCATGCAGATTCGTCCCAGAATGGGGGCTTTTTTGCCCCGGATAAGCACATAGTAGCCGCCGCTCAGGTTCCTGCGGTAGCCGTCTGCATAACCTACGGCCACAGTGGCCACAGCGGTGGGTTTTTCCGTAGTATAGGTGCCGCCGTAACCTATTTCCCGGCCGGCCTCCAATGTTTTTACCTGTGCCACCCGGCTGTACCAGCTCAGCGCGGGACCTATCTCCAGCAGAGACGGCTCCACCTCATCACTGGGGTACATGCCGTACAGCACGATGCCTGCCCGCACCATATCAAAATGCCGGTCAAAATTCATAATACCCGCGGAGTTGTTCAGATGCCGCAGGGGTACCTCCACCCCTCTGTCCCGGAGCATCTCCTCAAAACGGCAGAACCGCTCCGCCTGCTTTTTGGCTCTGGTCAGATCCCGGCAATCCGCCGTGGCAAAGTGGCTGAACAAGCCCTCCGGAATCAGGTTGGGCAGCTGGCAGATCCTCTGGCACAGATCCGCGCTCTCCTGGCTTACCTGCATGCCCAGACGGCTCATACCGGTGTCTACAATAAAGTGGAAGGGTGCCTGCATACCTAATTCTACCGCGGTCTGGGACAAAACTTCTGCATCCTCATAGGAAAAGATTGCAGGCCGGATTCCCTCCCGCACCGCAAAAGGATAGGCAGACCGGGGCGTGTGTCCCAAAATCAGGATAGGCTTGCGGATACCGCCCCTGCGCAGCTGCAGCGCCTCAGCCATGGAGCTGACACCAAAAAAGCCGCACTGCTCCTGCAGCAGCCGGGCCACAGGCACTGCCCCGTGTCCATAGGCATCTGCCTTCACCACTGCCATTACCGGCACGCCTGCTTTTTCCTGAATCGCCCGGAAATTATCACTGATTTTGTCCAGATCGATGGTTACGTAGGAATTGTGGAAATGCAAAACCATCAGCTCCCCCACAGAAGATTTTTTCCAGTATAGCACAGTCGAAAAAAAAAGTAAAGATACACCATTTTTCCGTCAATTGCCCCACCCAAAGAAAAAAGAAGCCTGCACAGCACCCTGATGGTTTGCGCAGGCTTTTCTGTTGTGCAGCGGTGTGCGGGAAGGCTCCCTTGTGCAAAGGGAGCTGTCAGCGAAGCTGACTGAGGGATTGTTTTACTGTGACATCAATATATTCGCAAACACCACGAAAATTCCGATTAACCTCATTATTGGGGATGCGGATGACCGTCAAGCCGTATCCTTTCAGAAATGCGGTGCGCTCATCGTCTTTTTGTGCATTGGCAATTTCATAATGCTGTGATCCATCCAATTCAATCACCAGTTTGGCTTCTGCACAGTAAAAATCAGCAATATATTTACCCAGCACTTTTTGCCGGGAAAAGCGGACATGGTAGGAACGCAGAAAATCATACCATAGATGCCGTTCTTCCTTTGTCATTTCTTTTCTCAGCTGCTTTGCCAATGGTACCAGCTGCTTATTATGTTTCGACTGCATCTCAATCCCTCCGGCACAGCCAATACTGTGCTAACTCTCTTTATATGGAAATTTTGGGGTATGTTTTCCAACATACTATCATGTAAAAATAAATTTTGCAATGACAATCCCTCAGTCAAAAATCGGAGATTTTTGACAGCTCCCTTTACACAAGGGAGCCTTTGGTACGGTAAAAATATATACGCATCTCCTCTGTCTGTGGCAAGCAGAGCATCCGTCTGTCCGCCGGATACAAATAATGGGCTGATGTCTAAACCCACGACAGAAAACCGGAAGGTCAACCGACCTTCCGGCAACAGATCCTTAACTTTTCTCCGTTAAGAACACCAAAGAAAACCACGGAGCTTCGGTTTGCAAACACTTACTCCATCACAGTACCGTCGGGGTTGAACAGGGGAAGCTTCTCCAGATAAATCAGATCCTCCCGGTCCTGGGCATCGCCCTCTGCCAGCACTGCCATGCGGCCGGCAATAATGCCGCCGGCTTTTTCTACCAGAGTTTCCAGGGCCAGCAGGCTCTCACCGGTGGAGATTACATCGTCCACCAGCAGGATTCTCTTACCCTTCATCAGCTCAGCATCCGCGGTATCCAGGAACAGCTTCTGTTCCTTGGCGGTGGTGATGGACTTGACGGAGGCTTCAAACACACCGGTCATATACAGCTTGGGGCCTTTCCGGGCCAGAAAATACTTGGGAGCATTGGTCTGCCGTGCCATCTCATGTGCCAAAGGAATACCCTTAGCCTCAGCGGTGATGATGTAGTCATACTCAGGCGCGCGCTTGAGCAGTTCCCGGGCGCAGGCCACCGTCAGTTCCTGGTCGCCAAAGATGACAAAACCGGCGATGTACAGAGAATCCGTCACTTTACAAATGGGCAGATCCCTCTCAAGCCCCGCGATATTCATACGATAAACCATGGAAAAAACTCCTTTCCTATATCTGTCTTTATTATACGTTTGCTGGAAAAAAAGTCAAGCCACTTGCCAAAACCCATGGGTTTGAGTATGATATAGAAAAACAAAAAGAAAGAGGAAACAGCTATGTTTGAGGGATTTTCTCCGGAGACTGTGGATTTTCTGTGGGGTATTCGGATGAACAACAACCGGGACTGGTTTCAGTCCCACAAGCAGGATTATGTGCAGTACCTGTATGAACCCATGAAGGCCTTGGGCAAGGACCTGTTCCAGCTTTTTGAGGACCGGCCCGGCAATCTTCTAAAAGTCAGCCGCATTTACCGGGATGCCCGGCTCCACTACCCCCTGCCCTACAAGGAGAGCCTGTGGATTTGTATCCGCAAGGATGTGCAGTGGTGGGCGGAGAACCCCTGTTTGTATTTTGAGATCACCCCGGAGGGGGTCAGCTACGGCTTCATCCACTGGCGGCCTCGGGTATCCACCATGAACGATATCCGCCGGGAGTGGGAAAACCGGCCGGAGGAGTTTTTGGAGCTGATTGCCCAGACAGAAAAAGCCACCGGCGTACCGGTGACCGCGGAGCTGTATAAAAAGCCCAAACCCTGCACCAATCCCGCGCTGGAGCCATACTTCGCCTGGCGGGGAGGTATCGCCTGCACCCGGGACGTACCTGTGTCGGAAAGCATGTTCGGCCCGGAGTTGGGCATTCAGGCAAAGGACTTTTTGCGGCAGTTAATCCCTCTGTACGACTACTTTAACCGCTTCAGCGTATAAATGGCATTCGTCACCGCAGGCAGAGGGAATCCGCCTGCGGTGACGGTTATTATGAATCACTTCTCACTGATAACGGTCATCCTGGGGGTAGCCATGGGAATATTCCGCTGGGTGAAAATATCCTGCACATTTTTATTGATGGCAAAGCAGACAGGAAAATAATCCCCGGTGGCACACCAGACCATCAGCTTGTACTCAGCCTGCCCGTCGGCGTATGTGGTCAGCGCCACTGCCGGCGCGGGGTCTGTGAACACAGCGTCCAGCTGAGCGGCCTCCAGCATAGCATCCATCACCTGCTGGGCAGGCACATTCCAGCCGCAGCGCACCACCACATCCACACGGCGCTTACCGCTGATGGTGTAGTTGACGATCTCCGTAGCCACCACAGAGGAATTGGGTAGAGAAATCACCTTGTTGTCTGGGGTTGCCAGCTTGGTGTAAGCAATGCCGGTTTCCAGCACAGTCCCCTCCCGGCCCGCAATCTCCACGTAATCGCCGGGGGCAAAGGGCTTGGTGCAGATCAGGGTGAAACCGCCGAAAATATTGCCAAGGGCGCTCTGCAGGGATAAAGAAACCGCCAGCGTCAGTACACTCGCCAGTGCCACCACGCCGGTCACATCAATGCCCAGCTTATCTGCCGCCATCAGCGCCAGCAGCAGGTACAGCACAGGCTGCATCACCGCCAACGTCAGATTCACAAGGCTCTTGTCCAGCTTGGTTTTCTTCAAGGCTGTCTTAGCCAGCTTCACCGCCACCCGGATGGCCAGAATGCCCACCACCACGATAATCACCGTGGGCAGCAATCTGTCGGAGGAGAAATTCAGCAGTCTGTTCAGCCAATTTTCAAATCTATCCCACATAGTAAGGACTCCTTTCCGTAAAGGTTACCCTTATTGTACCACGATGTGACCGCTTTGCAAAGAGGCGGTTAAACACTTCTTAAGGATTCCCCCTCTTTTTTCTTAAACCCCCGTGTGATAGAATGGTCACACAGAAAGGATGATGCGGTGTGTATAATATTTTAATCTGCGATGACCAGCCGGATATTGTCAATGCTCTGAAAATTTATCTTGGTGCTGAGGGATACACCCTTTTTGAAGCCTGCAATGGCCTGCAGGCGCTGGAGGTGCTGCAGCAGGAGGATATCCATCTGGTGCTGCTGGATGTGATGATGCCTATGATGGATGGCATCACCGCCACTGCCAAAATCCGTGAAAGCTCCAACGTGCCCATCATTCTGCTGACAGCAAAATCTGAATCCCAGGACATGGTGCTGGGACTGAACGTGGGGGCAGACGACTATGTGACCAAACCCTTTGTCCCCGTGGAGGTTCTGGCAAGAGTGCGCTCTCAGCTGCGGCGGTACCACATGCTGGGCAGCCGCCCCAAAAACGAGGACGAGCTGGTCTGCGGCGGCATCCGGCTCAATGACCGTCAGAAAACAGTGACTGTGGACGATGACCCGGTATCCCTGACGCCCATTGAATATGATATCCTCAAGCTGCTGATGGAAAACCCGGGAAAAGTCTTTTCCACAAAAACACTCTACCGGCAGGTGTGGAAGGAAGCCCCTCTGGGCAGCGAGGGGGCGGTAGCCGTACATATCCGCCACTTGCGGGAGAAGATTGAGATCAACCCCTCCGAGCCCAGATACCTGAAGGTGGTCTGGGGTCAGGGATATAAGATGGAAGGAGGTAACCCCCGATGAAATACACAGTAGGTATAAAAATTTTAGCCATCGTTTTGGCAGTAGTGTCCCTGACTGCCGCCATAGGAAGTTTTTTCGCGGGTGTGTATTTTCTGGACTCCCGGGCATATGCCACGGAGGAATTTTCCCAGTGGGAGGCCGAAGAGACAGAACACTATGCCTACACCGCGGCGCAGATATTAGCTGCAAACTATGCTCAGAAGCACCTGAGCGACTGCCCTGAGGAGCTGCTTCTGGCCATAGGTCTGCATGCCGAAGATATCCAGACCTACTTTCAGTGGTCCGGCATGGATGAAAACAAGGTGTTCTACCGGCTGGTGAACGAGGCAGGTCAGATTCTGGACACCAACGCGCCCAAAAACGTCACAGGCACTATCCATGAGCGGGATGTTACTACCCATTATTGGATGTACGCGGAGTCAAGGGAAAAAGCAGACCACATTTTCCATGTGGAAGACAAGGAATATTATCTGCAGCAAGTAATCTCCCCCCGGCTCTATGTGACCATGTGGTTTCAGGAGGGTGTGCTCACGGAGTACGGCGGCCTGCCCATGGAAACGGTGCGCCAGCTGTATGACAACCGCTATAATGTGCTGTGGTTGTTTGGTATCTCGGTGTTGGTGTTTGTGTGCGCCATGGTGTACCTGTGCTTTGCCGCGGGACGGAAGATCTCCGGCGATGTACCTCAGCCCAAAGGCTTAAACCGCATCCCTCTGGACCTATATCTTACCGCTGGCTTTTTTGCCTGTCTGGGACTGACTGTAGCCGTCTTATATATTCTTGAGGCTGCCTTCAACACAGACAGCTTCAGTGTACAATTCCGGGGCATGCTGATAGTATTGGCCGTGGCCTGCGCGGTTACCTTCGCCCTGATTGTGGTAGGCTTCCTGTTCGCTTTGGCGGCACAGTGCAAGGGCCGTACCCGTATGTGGTGGAGCAACAGCATCATCGGAAGATTATGTAAACTTATATGGCAGGCCCTGCGTTTTTCCTTCCGGGCAGTGAATAAACTATTCTCCCTGCTTCCGCTGATTTGGCAGTGGCTGCTGATTCTGGCGGCAGAGGGGATCTGGCTGGTGATTGCCATTGCTGTACAAAGCGTGGTGCTGCTGTTCCCGGTGGTGCTGGTCATGCTGGCAACCGTGGTGTACATCGCCTACTGCTGCGGCGTCATTTTGGCGGGTATCCGCCAACTGGCCCGGGGAGATTTGTACAAAAAGGTGTCCAAACGGTTCCTGACAGGCTCCTTCCAGCAGGCGGCGGACCAACTGAACGCCCTGGCGGAGGTGGCTGTCACCGCCGCAAAAAAGCAGATGCGCTCTGAGCGGATGAAAACCGAGCTGATTACCAATGTATCCCACGACATCAAGACCCCCTTGACCTCCATTATCAACTACGTGGACCTTCTCAGCCACACCCAGGACGAGCAGGCCAGAGCCCAGTATTTAGAGGTATTGGCCCGCCAGTCCCAGCAGATAAAGCGGCTTTTGGAGGACCTGCTGGAAATGAGCAAGGCCACCACCGGCAACCTGACTGTGGAACTAAGCAATCTGGATTTGGCGGAAACGGTAAATCAGGCTCTTGGAGAGTATGCCGACCGGCTGGAGCAGGCTGGTCTGAATGTGGTATTCCGTCTGCCGGAACAACCCTGCCATATCCGTGCCGACGGACGGCTTACCTGGCGGGTGCTGAGCAACCTGCTGAGCAACGCGGTAAAATACGCCCTGCCGGGAACCCGGGTCTATATAGAGCTGACACGTGACACCGGCTACACAGAGCTTTCCGTGAAGAACATTTCCCGGGAGGAACTGAACGTCCCGGCAGAGGAGCTGATGGAACGCTTCGTCCGGGGAGATATCTCCCGGAACACCGAGGGCAGCGGACTGGGACTGAACATTGCCCAGAGCCTGATGGAAGCCCAGGGAGGCGGCCTGAGCCTGTATGTGGATGGCGACCTGTTCAAGGTGACCCTGCGTTTTCCCAACCAACCATAACCCTCCCTACAGAGCTTCTTGCGTATAGAAAGAGGCAGACAACATGGTTTTTCCATGTTGTCTGCCTTTATTTTATCTCTTCACGGCTTCCCGGTGGCCGATGCTTTATTTCAGCAAATCATAGGCCATACCGCAGAACACCTTGACAGCTTTTGTCATATAGCTTTCTTCAAAATCAAACTTACGGTTGTGGGCGCCGGCAGCCAGCGGGCTGCGTACACGCATAAAGGCAGCCTGCCCACCGTTGCTTTGAACACGGTTCACCATGTAGGAGAAATCCTCGCTGCCGCCCAGCTTTACAGAAAGATTTTCCGAAACCTTCATGCCCAGATGATTGGAGCAGACGTCCGCGATTCGCTGGGTCAATTTCAGATCACCGGACATGGATTCTGCCGCACCCATAAGCTTTACGTCCACAGTGCATCCGTGCATTGCCGCGCAATTTTCCAAAATGCGCATAGCGTAATCGCCCACATACGCATTAATTTCAGTGGTATCGCCCCGTACCTCCATTTCCATAAAGGCTTCATCCGCAATCACATTGCGGCCGCTGCCGGCAATCAGTCTGCCCACATTGATCCGGCTTGCGCCTTCGCTGTGACGGGGAATGGCGTACAGGCTTGTCACTGCGTTGGCTGCTGCCAACAGTGCGTTCCTGCCCAGCTGGGGACTGCCACCGGCATGGGCTGCCAGCCCATGGAAGGTAACATCGTACTTATAAGAAGCCAACGAGCCATAGGAACCCGGGGTGATATCGCTGCCTTCCCCATCCGTCCCGGTGGTGTGGCAGCCCAGCAAATAGTCTACATCATCCAAGTGCCCGTTAGCAACGATGGACTTTGCGCCCCGCAAGCCCTCCTCGCTGGGCTGGAAGATCAGCTTGACCGTACCGTGCAGATACTCCTTGATCTGCATCAGCACTGCGGCAACACCCACGCCGGAAGCGGCATGCCCATCATGTCCGCAGGCGTGCATAGCCCCGGCATTGACGGAGGCAAAGCCCTCCTTTGCGGGAAGATGATCCTCCTCCGTAGATTCGTTAACACCCAACGCGTCAATATCGAAGCGCATGGCAACTGTGGGACCCTCGCCGCAGCGCAGGATTCCAATCACACCGGTCATGCCCCCTTCGGTGGCCCTGACAAATTCCGGATCCGCGCCCTGATCGATGGCCCGCTGATATGCCTGCTTCAGCACCTCATCCGAGGGTACGCCCATGCGCGCATCCTTTTTGCAGACCTGTTCGCCTACAAGGACTTCATAGCCCAATTCTGTCAGCTTTCTGGCAATCATGGAGGAGGTACGCATTTCCAGCCAGCCCGCTTCGGCATGTTTGTGGAAATCTCTGCGCAACGTGACCATCTGGGGCGCTGCGGCCTCGGCCTTTTCCATAATCGTCTGATACAGATTCATAGCAGTTCTCCTTAGAATTTAATATAACCTACACCATCAACGATTTCGATCTTTGTACCGTAGGGCTTAGACAGCTCTGCTAAATACTGCAGGGTCTTTTCGCTCTTGTTCATCACCGGGCGGCCCTTTTGGGCTCTGGACTTTTCCATGTTCAAGGTCACAGGATACAGCTGTACCTCAGTAATCTTGCCGTCTTCCATGGTCCATGCAGCCATAACAGAGTTCCAGATCTCCGGCAATGTGCCGTAGCCGGCAGTGCCGTTTTTACTGCGAAGATCCATATACTCGCCCACCTTCATATCGGGGCTGTAGCCCTTATTCACATAAGCATCCCAGGGCTGGTACTCCACAGTTTCGGTTTCAAATATGTAGTTACCAATAGAATACAGGATCAAGCCATCCTTGTACCGCTCGATACCCTGAAGTTCATGAGGGCCGTGGCCGATGATCACGTCCGCACCGGCATCGATGCAGTTATGGGCAAAGGTCTCAATAAACTGGGAGGGGATATTGGTCTGCCGCTCATCATAGTAATGGCTATGGATACTCACCAGTACAATATCTGCCTGCTTTTTCGCCTCTTTGATTCGCTTGACCATCCGCTCCATATCAGCTCCGTGGGGGACAGATTCCACCCAGCAGTGGTCATCCAAAATAAAGCGGTTAGCGCCAAAGGGGAACTGTCCTTCCGGATAGGGCGCGGTGTAGCCCAATTCAATACTGCGCTCGGTGGACGCATTGATTTTGGTGATCTCCGCAAGCTCCTGAACCATATCGTAATGAACCTGATCCACATGGAAGCGCTTCAGACAGCGCATAGGGTTAGCGCCGGGACGTCCGGGCAGATCCTCAGACTGGGCGCCAGCACGGGCAGAGTCATCTCCGGAGGAATTGCAGGCAATCATAGCGACCCGGGCATACTTGGTATCCAGATAGCAGGGCTTGGAAGCGTCGCCCAAATCCTTGCCCGTACCGGCAAAAATCATATCCCGCTTTTTCAGGTGTTCAATGGTAGCCAGCACACCTCTTTGGCTGTAATCACAGGAATGGTTGTTGGCTGTATTGAAAAGATTGAAGCCATACTCCTTCATATCATCCAGAATACGGGGGTCAGACATCGCCCAGGTGCCGCCGCTAGTTGCTGCTGGAATACCTTCCCTGTCGTGGAACGTGCTCTCCAAATTCAAAAAAGCCACATCATGGGCTTTTACGCAGGTCTGTATCTGGTCGAACCCCTCATAACCTCCCTTGGGAAGCCTTTTGGTAGCAAATGCGTCGCCAGCTGCAATAAATGTTGTTTTTGCCATGATAGGATACCTCTTTCGTTCAATAATCATTATTCCGAAGAATTTGTTACGGGCAAGCCTTTCTTGCAATCTTGCTTTTCTGCTTAAAAATTTTTTGGGTGCTAAATCATTGTAAATCAGAATGTTCCATCTGTCAAACCCAATGTTGTAAAAATCATATCTCTTTATGTACTGCTTTCTCTGTGACAACAATTATCAAATGGTGTGCCGGCGCTGCGGATTTTGGATGCTGCAATCCGATAACAGAACCTATCTGCCAATGTATAAAATCCCCTCCTGACGGAGGGGATTTTTCAGCAGCAGAAGAATCTGCCCCGGCAGCAGAAAAGCTGGGCCAGATAGCACAGGCACAGTGACGCAAAGGGGGAAGCGCCCATGGCAAAGCCACGGAAATTCCCTGCCTGCCGGCGGTAAGACGCGCCGCCGTTTTCAATAGTCTCCAGCGTATACAGATATTCCCGATTGTCCGGATCCATGGAAACCGCCTTACGGATGTGCTCCAGAGCAGTAACCTGATTGCCCATACCGTCGTTTGCCAGTGCGGACAGGTAGTACCACCGGGCGTTCCGTTCCTTAGACGAGGACAGTGCGTTGAGGGCCTCCTGATACCGGCGGTATTGGATGTACCGGTAAGCCGCCTGCTGATAGGGATCTGACGCGGTTTCCCGCTGACGGTACTGACCGAAGGGGTCGTAGCCCCATGCCCCTCCAAAGGGGTCATAGCTTCCCTGTCCGGAGTGCTGGCCGGCATTATGCTGCGCCTTTTCCGGATTCTTGATCTGCTCATAGGCGGCATTGACCTGCTGCATTTTTTTCGCTGCCACAGGGTCCCCGGGGTTCAGATCCGGGTGATATTTTTTTGCCAAACGGCGGTAAGCCCGCTTCACTTCCTCATCAGAAGCATCCGGGCTGATTCCCAGGATCTTATAAGGGTCGTCAATCATTGTGATCCTCCACCGGGTGTTTGCCACCCTTTTGTCTTCCGCGGTACTGAAGCCAGATGCCGCTGTAAAGTATGTTATCCAGAATATCCTTGTCCTGCACCAGAGGGAGCTGTTCGTAATACTTGGTGCAGTGGCCCATTGCCATCACCAAATACTGCTCCCAAGTGTCCCACTGGGGCTGCTCCATGCCCATGGCAAGGAAGGGATTGTACTGTTTTTTCCGCTTGTCCCGGGCAAAATCCACCGCCGCGTCCGCAAGGTAAATATACCGGCCCAGACCCATGCCCATTTTTCTCAATGTATCTGCCCACATATCCTGCTGGTACACAAGAAGTTCCCCCATCAGCGTTCCGAAGCGGGCGGCAGGTTCGTCAGGATTGGGGCAGTTTTCTTTTTCCAGCTGGCTGAGCCTTTGGATACACTGCTCCATGGCGGCGCACTGGCGGGGGTAGTCCGCCCGAATTCGCTCCAGCTCTGTGCCGAAAATATCCATCATGGCGATGGCGGCGCAGCTGCCCTCATCCTGATAGTCATCCAGCGCCTTGTAGTAGGCCAGCGCCACATTCATATCCGCCCCATAGCGGATGTACGCATTGTCTGTCCATGGCCGGGGACGCAGAGGGTGGAGCCGGCAGGCCCGGCCTCCGGTGTGTTCCCGGGGCTCATACAGGCTCATCAGCAGCAATGACAAAAACGCGCAGTCATACCGCAGAGCCAGCCTTGCCTGCTGACAGGCGCTGATACGAATCTGGCGGCACACCCCGCAGTAGACCTGATGATAGCGGGCCAGCTGCCCTTTATCCAGTTCCTGGGGATTTGCCATCACAAAGCCAAACATTCCCACACCTCCCCTGAAAGAAACAGTACTCTGGCATTTTCTTACAGAATACCGAAATATTATGAACAGCCCATAAACAAAGGGGGAATTTTTATCCTTTTTCCACGTTTTCTCTGAGGTACCTGTTGATAACCCCGCCGTAAAACAGAATAGACAGGCAGAAGTACAGCCACAGCATGCTCAGCGCCACGGTGTACACAGAGCCGTACACGCCCCAATAGGCGGCAAAATGCTCCACATACACCGAGTAGGCCTTGGAGAACAGCAGCCACCCCACCGACGCCAGCAACGCGCCGGGGATATTCCACTTCACATGACCATGTCTTCCGGGCAGTGCCGTGTACATGGCAGTAAATAATGCGCTTTGCAGCCCCAGCAGCACAAAAAAACGTAGATCTACCACCTGGCTGAAAAAGTTGTATAAAAAGCTGTCTGTCACCGGAAACATCTGCAGCAGGCTGCTTCCAAACACACTGAGCACCAGCGTCAGCAGCAGCACCGCCAGAAACGCCAGCGTATACAAAAGACTCCGCAGCCGGGAACGCAGATAACCTCCTGTCCGGGACACTTGGTAAATCTGCTGCAATCCGGCAGTGAGGGCATGAATGCCCCGGCTGGCAGACCACAAAGCCGTAACCGCCGACAGGGAGACCACCGCACCGGAGGTATTATAGTAGGTATTGAGAATCAGCTTTTTGGCATAGGGCATCAGCGCCGAGGGGATGAACCCCTCCAGGGAATCAGCAAAATACTCCGGCTGCAGCCCGGTATACCGCAGCAACGACAGCAGCAGAACCAGCGCAGGAAACAGACTCAGCACCAGAAAATACCCAGCGTGGGCCGCGTGGGAGGGAATCTTAAGGGCGGCAAGATAGGAGCCGACACGGCGCAGTTTATTCCACATATTGGCAGTCTCCTCCTTATGGGAAAAGGCCCGTCTGCGATTGTGCAGCGGGCCTTTGCACGCAATAGGATATGCCAAAAACAAACTTTTATTCTGCGGAAATCAGGTAATAGTACACCGGCTGGCCGCCCCGCAGCAGATTCACGTCCGCATCGGGACAAATCTCAGCGAACAGGTCTGCCGCCTTCTGGGCATGGCGTTCTTTGATATCCTCACCGTAATAGATGGTGATATAGTCCTTGGCTTCGTCCCGGACCTTCTCCGCCAGAGCCTTCAGCAGCACCTTAATGTCCTTGCTGGTGCCAAACAGGCTGCTGCCGTACATAGCCAGATAATCACCCTCGTGGATATCATAGCCGTCAAAATCAGAATTGCGGGCTGCGTAGGTAATCTGCATGGTATCCACCGTACCCAGCGCCTCGGTCAGGGCTTCCTCATTCTCCTGGGCAGTGCCCTCCGGATTGAAGCTGAGCATGGCGGTAATGCCCTGAGGCACGGTCTTGCTGGGGATGACCACCACATTCTTGGGAGTCAGCGCATCCACCTGCTGGGCAGCCATGATAATGTTTTTATTGTTGGGCAGCACGAATACGGTCTCGGCAGGCACCTTGTTCACAGCCTCCAGAATGTCCTGGGTGCTGGGGTTCATGGTCTGGCCGCCGGAGATAATACCATCCACGCCCAGATTCATAAACACATCCGCCAAACCGTCACCGGCGCACACGGACACCACGCCCAGAGCCTTTTCCGGCTCAGCGATTTTGGGGGCAATCTCATTTTCAGTCATCACCTTCTCGGTGTGCTGCAGGCGCATGTTCTCGATCTTCACGGTGACAAAGCTGCCGTAAGCCACTGCCTCATGCAGGGCTGTGCCGGGGTCATCGGTGTGGACGTGTACCTTAATAATCTCCTCGTCATCCACCAGCACCAGGCTGTCGCCCAGGCCATTGAGGAACTGGCGCAGCAGGTCGGGGTCCTTATCATTTTCCCGGGAGATGATAAACTCGGTGCAGTAGGTAAAGGTGATGTCCTCCTCGTTAAAGTCAGAGAAGTTAGCCTGTTCCTTTACTTCCGTCTGGTCTGCTCCGGACTCGGGGGCAACGATATCCTCACCCCGCAGGGCGCACAGCATAGCCTCCAGCACCAGCAGCCAGCCCTTGCCGCCCGCGTCCACCACACCTGCCTTTTTCAGCACAGGGTTCTGGTTGACGGTATTGGCCAGGGCGGTCTTGGCCTCCTGAATCGCAGCCTCATGGACAAATTCAAAATAATTGTTCTCCTGAGCTGCCTTCTGGGCGTTGGCCGCCGCAAGACGGGCAACCGTAAGGATGGTGCCCTCCGCAGGCTTCATCACCGCCTTATAGGCCGCGTCCACACCCTCCTGCAGCGCCTGTGCCCACAGCACGCCGTCGCAGTTCTGGGCTCCCTTCAGCTTCCGGGAAATGCCCCGCATCAGCAGGGACAAAATCACACCGGAGTTGCCCCGGGCGCCCCGGAGCATAGCGGACGCGGAAACCGCCGCCGCCTTTTCCAGAGAGGGATCCTCCGCCTTGCGCAGGTCTGCTGCAGCGGCGTTGATGGTCATGGACATATTGGTGCCGGTATCGCCGTCGGGAACAGGGAACACATTCAGCTCATTGAGCTGCTGCTTGTGAATTTCAATAGAGGCCGCCGCGCTGATCACCAGTCTGCGGAAATCTGCCCCGTTTATTGTCTGCCTCAATGGTACTTACCTCCGTAATGCCGAAACACAGCGTCCGGCAATTATTCTTTCTTTAGTCGATCATCATAGAATCCACATACACATTCACAGCCCGCACTTCTGTGCCGGTGCACTTGTTCACCACATAGCGCACCTCGGAAATGATGGAGCTGCCCACGGCGGACAGGTTCACACCGTTGTTCACAATGATATGCAAGTCGATGGAGATGGATTTGTCCTCATGGAAATGCACACGGACACCCTTGCCCATGGATTCCTTCCGCAGCAGGTGGTAAACACCGTCGGTGACGGAACGGGCGGCCATGCCCTTCACACCGAAGCAGTTGGACGCGGCAGTGCCGGCAATGTCGGTGTAGACGCTGGTACTCACATTTACGCTGCCATTGTCGTTGTCGTGACGGATCATAGATCGTACCTCCTAATTTAAATTCTGGTATGCTCCCCAGCGGGGAGCCCCCGGATCAGACCATGCTCTGCTCCCAGCAGTCGGGGGCGGTCAGCCCCATCATCTTTGCCACGGTGGGAGCTACGTTGGCAAGTCCGTATGCGCCGTCCTTCACTTCCCATGCCTTATCCTTGTCATAGATAATGAAAGGAACGGGATTCAGGGAATGGGCGGTACGTACAGAGGTCTTGCCCTTCTTGGTTTCGGTCATCTGGTCGGCATTGCCGTGGTCGGCGGTAATCAGCACGGTGTAGCCGTACTTGTCAGCGGCTTCCAAAATGGCGGCAAGGCCGTTGTCCACACATTCCATGGCGTACACCACGGCCTCCATCACACCGGTATGACCCACCATATCGCCGTTGGGGAAGTTGCAGCGCAGGAAGTTGAACTTCCTGGAAGCCATGTTTTCCACCATCTTCTCGGTGATCTCCTTGGACTTCATGGCAGGTGCCTGCTCGAAGGGGATCACATCGGAGGGGATCTCGTCGTAGACTTCTAAGCTTTCATCCACCTTGCCGGAGCGGTTGCCGTTCCAGAAATAAGTCACGTGGCCATACTTCTGGGTCTCGGACACGGCATACTCCGTAACGCC
>JAZSRI010000037.1:0-2589 GCA_045538415.1 Faecousia sp.
CTCCCGCGCACGCCAGCACGCCAACAATTATCAGACTGAGGACACCTTGAAAAATTGTTTCTTTAATCGCTTCTTCAATTGCCTCATAGGATGTGGTAGTCAAAAACCGCAGGTTCATCCGTTTCGACGAAGATGTCACAAGAAAATTTCCGTCCTCAATTTCCCAGCCATCAGCAGGGGAAAGCTCCGGAACAGGCCCATTAATATTCTCGCACACACAATACCCGTCACCGAAAACCGCTAACTCAATAGGTGTGCCTATTTGTTTGAATTTGTTGGCCTGATCTTCCAGCAGTTCCTTCATGTCAATTTCCGCCACAATGATACCCAAGGTGTCCAGCCGCAGGTCTTCCATCTGCCGGACTTCTCTTGCCAGCATAAGCTTGTTGTCACTGGGAATCAAAACCATTTTGCCTGCAGCCTCCATAGCCGCCTGTACGTACTGCTCATACCCCTTATCCCAATTTTCCTGAAACAGATAACTACCGTTCTCACTTAAAATCTTCAGGCTTTTCAGATAATCTCCCTGAGACAAGTAATAATTCTCTTTCTCGTTCAGTTTTGTCCGCCATTCTCTCCATGTATCCCATTCATGCTCAGCAGCGTCCTGCATATAGGTCAGGCTCTCCTGCACAACAGAATCCGATAGGATCATCAGCGTCAAATTCTTCATTTTCTGGAGTTGGGTTTCCACCTCTCCGGAAAAAGCAGTCAGCACATGTGCCGTTTTCTCATAAAGCTGTTCGTTGTAGGCATCGTGTATGTTCTTCTGGCTTACCATGGAGGTAACGAACAGAATCAATACCACGCCAATGATAATCACAAACATTTTCGTACGCAGTTTTATATTCTGAAACCATTTTTTCATAACATTCTCCTACAGAACAACACCGGCTATTAAAACTCTAAAATCAGGAAGTCTGCTGCGGGGACGGTGACATAGTAGGTGTTATCACCCGCTTTCACCATAGCAGGATCGGTCATGGGGTTTTTGAACACCTTCATTTCACCAGGGACATTCAGCGTAATCTTCACACGCCGGTCTGCCTGCTGGAGGATCACATCGCCCATAGCAGAGGAGCGCTGGTTGCCCTCATTATTGAAGATGGTCAGGAAACGGCGGCCCTTATTATCTGTGGAAACCAGCCAGTGCAGACCATCCACATAGCAGGGCATGGTCTTTTCCACCAGCTTGCGCACCTCTGCCTCCAGTTTGGCAAGATCCGCGCTTTCCAGAATCTTAAGACCCTTACCGGCGTTTTCCCGGGCAAATTTACCCTCGCTGGTAGCATCGATCAGGTATTCGTATCTGCTGAGGGCTTCCATGGGGGCATCCTCGTAGATAATATCCACTACGTCGCCAAACCGGGAATTGGTCAGTGTATGACCCTCGTTGCCATAACGTTCGCCAATTCTTGCAAAGAACAGCTTGATAACGTCCTCCACATGGCTGTAATAGGCCTTCTCCTCAGCGGTGAGTGTCACATTCATATAGGTGCCGTTGTGGACACCCAGCTCATAAGGTTCAAGGCAATTGGGGATTTCCACGCAGGTATAGTCCTTAGGCAACACAATGGCGAAGGGAATCACGGGCTGTACACCCTGCAGACCCCGGGCTGTATGGATAAAGTTTTTCTTCACCTGTCCATACTCGGACAGGGTAAACTCGTTCATATCCGTGTAGCTGCAGTTGAGGCCCCACTCCTCACCAAAGTAATCCGCACCACTCATGAGTGTATGGTAATAGATTCTGTCCTGCAGACGGCGGGAACTGCCGCCATTGGGTCCGTGGGTGGTAAAGTCATCACCATGGGTCTCCTGGGTCAGGTACCACTCATTGATGGGATCCAGATTAAAGCAAGGCATGTTGCAGGTCTCAGTGCCGTCTTCATGGAGATCCACACGCCAGCACTCATAGTAAGTGCCCCAGGTCTTGCCGGAGGCCTTTGCCATACCCCGGGCAAGTGCCACGGCAACACGCATCATGGTAATCTGAGAGCCTACCTCAGGCATAAAGGTTCTCATGCCCAGTTCATCCTGAAGCTTTGTGAACAGGTAGAAGCTGTCTACAGGAAGGATGGCGTTATCCGTATCATTCAGGCGGCGCTGGAACATCTCTCTAACCTCTGCCAGAAAGTCTGGGACTGTCTCGGCATAGGTACGGTTCGCATAGTACTCAGGAGTATCATGGGACAGCCCTACCAAATATTCACCGTCAGGAGTGACAGCGCTTTTGCTCATCAAAAGCCTGCGCATTTGTTCGGCATTATAAGGACCTTTGCTGCCCATAGCTTTAATCATTCTGGGCCACTCTGCTTTGCGGCGGTTAGAGGCACTTTCATGCATCTGGAAGCCCAGGAACCAGTCACCCAGCAGGTTTTTGTACTCCGCGATCAGCTTCTTGTCAAACTGATAGGGATAGTAGGTAATACCGCCGGCAATACGGTCCTGAAGTGACCCCAAAAAGTTAGACAAATATTTCAACCTCAAATTGTTCAAGCAGCCAAAAGGGCTTGCTGTCTGTGTAATGCAGGCGGCAAGCCTTTTAATCTTGCCTTGATACGCCTGTTGTTATAGTAATCGATGTAT
>JAZSRI010000021.1:0-3952 GCA_045538415.1 Faecousia sp.
ATACATCGATTACTATAACAACAGGCGTATCAAGGCAAGATTAAAAGGCTTGCCGCCTGCATTACACAGACAGCAAGCCCTTTTGGCTGCTTGAACAATTTGAGGTTGAAATATTTGTCTAACTTTTTGGGGTCACTTCAACCTTGGTCTTTGGGCCATTAATCTTGTTTAAAAAGTCTGCTCTTTATGCGTCGATATACTCCCGCCAAACCCGTTTGTTGAGGTTGGTGATTGCTTCTTCCGTAGCGCCATGAATGTGAGCGGCGATTTCATCCAGATGGTGATTGTCCTTAATAAGCTGAACCGTGTCGCCGGAATTTACCCTGTCATCCACAAGGATATGACTGACATCCATTGTGACAGCAACAACCGGATATCTCATGCCGTGAATGAACACATCTCGGCCAATATTTGTTTTGGAGAAACCATCTCCAAAGCCGATGGGCACGGCGGCGATCCGCTCGCCCTCTTCTTTTGCGGTGTATGCGTGACTGTAAGCGACAGACTGGCCTTTTCTTAGGCTGAATACCGACAGAATCTTGCTCTCAAGGCAGAAGGTGTGCTCCAAGTCACAATCCTCACTCTCAATCCTGTAGATAATATTTCCAAGTCTGCAGCCGTTGCAATAGGGCTTTTTCGCCTGCCGGGGCAGGGTGAGGGAGTTGCTCACACTTACAAACTCTAATTTGTTCAGATCCAGCTGGGCGGTCATATCCTCAAAAATCTGATACTCAGATAGTGTATCTTCGGTATCCTCAGCGTTGTAGCTATGCAGGTACACACCTGTTAGCTTGCATTTTCCCTGCTCCAGGGTATTCCAGATTTGCTCAAAACCTGTCTGGTCAGTGGGACCGCCGAAAATATCACTGCCGCCATTGGCTCGGATAACCACCTGCAAGCCTTCCACATCCGCCGCCGCCTGCGCCTGGGTAAGATCTGCCACACTCGCCCAAAGCTTGTGCTCAGCGCATATAGGCAGCTGCTGGGCCTCCAACGGCGTGAACAACAAAATCGGCAAATCCGGGTATTCTGCCCGCAGGGCAAGTCCCTCCTCAAGCAGGCTCGCGGCAAGAGAGTTTGCGCCCCCATCCACCATGGCCTGAACAACGGACATACCCCTGTAGCCGTAGCAATCGGCTTTGACTACTGCGGTGTAGAAGGTGTATCCGGGATATTTACCAATCAGTTTTTGGGTGTTTCTGCGGATAGCGCCTAAATTGACAACTGCCTTAGTTGGCCGATAGTGTTCCATATGCCATCAGTCCAGCTCCAAATCAGGACGCTGGAACTCCTTTCTGCGTGTTTCGTAGGCTGTGTATAGCGCATCCTCATAGGGAAGGGCGGGGGTTTCCACACCTAATTTTTCCATAAGCCATTTGGAAAAATCGGGATTTGCCACAAGAATCGGGCCCAGCATATAGGTGGCGATCACATTGCCGGTATAAATACCCTCCAGCTTTGTGCTGGGGTCAGAGCCACTGCCAATATCTACTGTTGCCATAGCCAGTTCCTGGGTAATTCCGTAGGTATCGCTGAAACGGCTGGTATAACCAAGGAGTGTCATGTTCTGGAAATCCGCTCTGAGGAGCGTGTTAAATCTTTGGGGTGCGTGCCGGGCAGCATAGGTGTCAAATACACCTAAACAGTCAACCCGGGTACTATTCTCCCGGACGATATGGCTGCCAAACAGCTCCATTGCATTTCCCAACAGAAGGAATACGGTATCCCCGGACATAGCGGTGTGGATTTCCTCTTTCCACTGCATCAGCCGGGAAAGAATCAGCTCCTGATTCTGCTCACTCATGGAGTACATGCAGCATAAGTCCACCTGGGAGGTGAGAAAAGCGGGTTTCTCGTTTAAATCTGTAAAAATAAATTGGGCATTCGGAAAGCATTGCTGTAAGAACAGGGTATTGCCTTTGTCGCCATACAGGCAGCACAGTTGGGGATAGAGAATTTCAATTGTCATTGTGCGGCCTCCAATCTCTTTACAAACTTATCCTTCATTTCACAGGCCAAATCATAGGTGGAAGTGTCATACAGGATATACACAGAATCTACTGACTTGGTGTCTACAAGCTCCATAGCCTCCAGCTCATTCTCCCCGCAGAAGATACGTTCTTCCGGCACACCGGCCAGCAGCAGACGCACTTTGTGGTCATAGCAACGGGGGCCGGTGGCCAGTACCTGCACAATATCCGGCTTATTCATGAATTCGTAGTCCACATCGTAAATCCAGCCGATGTATTCCACGCTCTTTTTCCTGTCATAATAGTCATCCATGGCAAGGACAACCGCTTTCTTGCCAGGCTCATTGGAAACGTAGTCAAAGGTACGGCAGGAGGAGATACAGCTTTGCCCCTTGCTCATTGCCTGTATCACTTTGATACCATGAATGCTTTCCTGATTCAGCCGGGAGTCCGGTACCCGGATTTTCTCCACAAGCCCGCAAACACGCTGGGCGGGAATGCCCAACTCCAGCAATGTGGCAATCACTGTCAGTTCGTTGTAAATATTAAAGGTAATATTGCTGATCAGTGGATACTCATAGCTTTCACCATGGGAGATGACGGTGAGCGTCATAGCTTCCTTATCAATGACAGTTGCCAGATGGTCAGCGTCCTTGGAATGGAAATCACAGTTGGGACACTTTGCGTAACCAATATGGTGATAACGAAGGTACTCATAGTCTAAGGATGTGCCGCACTGGGGACAAATGCTGTAATCGGCCACGATATTCACGCACTTCTGGACATCATCCGGCTGTTTGCCGATACCGTAAAAGGCTCTTTCACTGCCGGGCTTCAGCATGCTGCTGCACAGTTCGTCCGCATTGAGGATCAGCTTGGTGGTATCGGGACAGTAAGTGTTGATGACACTGAAAATGTAGTCAGGATGAGCGTTGCGCTTCAAAGAGTCCCTGAATAGGTTTGTGACCACCAGATAATCCGGTTTCAGGTGGGGCAGAATCAGACGGGAAGCCCGCTCGTCCACCTCATAAACAGCAGCATCCACCCTGCATTTTCCGGTCCAGTGAAGACTGTTAATAAGGTTTGTGGTGCATCCAGGAACAATGTTAGAGCCTGTGCGGTTGTTAACCACCCTTTTACCGTCTGCCCGCAATGCGTCTGTAAGCAGGTTGGAAACGGTTGTCTTTCCATTGGTGCCGGTTACACAAATCACCAAAGGCGCTTTTTTTGCCTCGTCCATAAAATCCGGACAAAGCTTCAGCGCGATAACACCCGGTGTGTGGGATGCGTTCCGCCCCAGAAGTTTAATAAGCATGCCGCTGCACTTGGCGGCAATTAAGGCAATGTGATAACGTAAACCTGCCATATAAGTCTCCTTGATGTTTTTTCTGTTATTTTAACCTTTTGTGCCCGGAAAGTCAATCAATCAGTCCAAACGCCGGTAAATTTGTGCTTCCTGTTTGATTTGTGCCATATTTATCCGGTGCGAGAGATAGAGAACAGCTTTCTTTTCAGATGCCAGAACGCATCCGTGAATCTTGCTTGAATTTTGTCCACATCCTTACAGGATGCGTCCTCAATTCAAAGGACTCTCCTACGGACTAAAAAGTGTCCACCGGACACTTTTTGCACCAGTGTTACCACTGGTGCCGCCCTTTCGAGTCCCATTGACACCAAAGACAAAGGGGGAGGCTTAAAACCTCCCCCTTTGTCTTTGGTGCGAGTGTTCTTATAGGACTTTTCAAAAAATGCTGTCATACCAACACTTATTCGGTATCGGACATATTTGAATTTGTTCCACATCCATACTGGATGCGTCTCAAATTCAAGGGACTCTCCCACGGCCTAAGAACATGCCACCGGCATGTTTTCTTTACGGCCTTTCGAGTCCCATCTCTGCACAAAAAATTCCGGCCACCCCGTAAGGGGTAACCGGAATTTTGGTGCGAGAGATGGGACTCGAACCCACACGGCGTAACCAC
>JAZSRI010000073.1:0-14174 GCA_045538415.1 Faecousia sp.
ATACATCGATTACTATAACAACAGGCGTATCAAGGCAAGATTAAAAGGCTTGCCGCCTGCATTACACAGACAGCAAGCCCTTTTGGCTGCTTGAACAATTTGAGGTTGAAATATTTGTCTAACTTTTTGGGGTCACTTCAAAGGCGCCCAATGGGCGCTTTTTCTTTATTTATTAGCAGCAGCCGCCGCAGTTGTTGTCGCAGCCACAGCCACAGCCGCAGCCGTTGTTAGCGTTGTTGGAGCCGCCGCAGTTGCACAGCAAGAGGATCAGGATGATGATCCAGCAAATGTTACCGCCACAGAAACCGTTGTTATACATAAAGAATACCTCCAAAATCATTTTCGCGGCGAAGCCGCTCATTCCAAGATATTCCCCAGCCAAAAAATGGTGCGAAAATTTGCTATTGATTTGGAAAAACCGGGGTGCTATAATGACGTCAGAATTTTTTCAAGGAGTGAGCGTTATGAGAGCGGCGATTTATGGATACGGCAATCTGGGCAGAGGCGTGGAGGATGCCATCTCCCGCAACCCGGATATGGAGCTGGTGGCGGTGTTCACCCGCCGGGGCCCCGGCTCTGTGACCCTGGCCACGGAGAATGTGCCTGTGGTGGGCGCGGAGGAGGTGCTCTCCTGGAAGGATAAGGTGGATGTGCTGTTCCTGTGCGGCGGAAGCGCCACGGACCTTCCCCGGATGACCCCCCAGCTTGTAAAGGATTTCCATGTGGTGGACTCTTTTGATAACCACTCCCGCATCCCGGAGCATTTTGCCGCTGTGGATGAGGCGGCTAAAGAATCCGGCCATGTGGCGCAGATCTCCTGCGGCTGGGATCCGGGCATGTTCTCCCTGAACCGGCTCTACGCCAACTGCATCCTGCCCGACGGCGGGGATTATACCTTCTGGGGTAAGGGTGTTTCCCAGGGCCACAGCGACGCCATCCGCAGAATCCCCGGTGTGGTGGATGCCCGGCAGTACACCGTGCCTGTGGAGGAAGCCATGAACCGGGTGCGCGGCGGAGAAGCGCCTGCGCTTACCACCCGGCAGAAGCATACCAGAGAGTGCTTTGTGGTGGCACGGGAGGGTGCGGACCGGGAGGACATCCGTCAGGCCATTGTTACCATGCCCGGCTATTTTGCCGACTATGACACCACGGTTACCTTTATTACCAAGGAGGAGATGGACCGGGACCACAGGGCGCTGCCCCATGGCGGCAGCGTGATCCGCACAGGCCGTACCGGAAAGGACGATGCCCACAGCCAGGTGATTGAGTATAAGCTGACTTTGGATTCCAACCCGGAGTTTACCGGCTCTGTGCTGGCAGCCTTTGGACGGGCGGTGTACCGCATGGCCCAGCAGGGGCAGTGCGGCTGCAGAACCGTGTTCGACGTAGCCCCCAGAGATCTGAGCCTGCTGCCTTATGAGGAACTGCTGGCCCACATGCTGTGATAACCGGAGAAAATAAAAAAGTAAGGGCGTGCTGCTTACAAGCAGCACGCCCTATTTTTAGTGGGAAAGATAGTTCCGCAAAAGCGTCACCGGGCACAATCAGAATACGTAACGGTTAACTACTATCTAGGTGCGCATTATCTGTCGGCATTGCCGACCGGGCGGTCAGTGACCGCCCCTACATATAAAACTTGTACTTCCGCAGAAACGATACCGGGCGGGTTAGGGAAGAAACGATTACCTACCACCTAGGTGCGAATTAGCTGTCGGCATTGCCGACCCAGAGACCGTCGGGATACAGACCCTTGTCGGTCATTTCCTTCAGGGCAGCCACTACACCGGGCTTGTCCGCGGCGTAGGTTACACCAAACCACTTGTCGGCAGAATGGAGCAGCTTCACAGTGGCTTTGCCCTCTTTCAGCAGCTGACCCACAGTCATGGGCAGGAACATCTCCGCCTTTTCCGGGTTCAGAGGTACTTCATCCCGCAGGAACGCGGGGAAGCGGGCCTCTACCTCCTCCAGGAAGCTGGGGGTGTAGCCCCAGAAATTCATGGAAACAGGAGTGTTCTCCGGAAGGTCTGTCCAACTCTCGCCGCCGTCGGTGGTAAAGTGAATACCGCCGTCATACTTTTCAATCCGGGTGCGCTCTACCACATCCTGCACATAGCCGTTGTCCCCGGCTACGCACACACCACGAGCCACAGAACCGTGGTCTGTGACGGTTTTGCCCAGTTCATAGCCAACCATGGCGTAGTTGTATGTATCCGTATCAGTGTTGTTTTGCAGGAAATTGTAGATGACCTTAAAGGCATCCTTGCCGTAGTAGTCATCGGCATTGATTACCGCAAAGGGGGCACCGTCAATTTGCTCCTTAGCGCACAGCACCGCATGGCTGGTGCCCCAGGGCTTCACACGTCCCTCCGGCACCTGGAACCCTTCCGGCAGCTTGTCCAGCTCCTGATAGGCGTAGCGAATCTCCAGGGGAGACTTTGCCAACCTCTGACCAACAGCTTCCATGAAGTCCTTCCTGATCACTTCTTTGATAATGATGACTGCGGTCTCAAAGCCGGCGGCATAAGCATCAAACAAAGAGAAATCCAGAATGCTCTCCCCTTGGCTGCCCACCGGGTCAATCTGCTTCAGTCCGCCGTACCGGCTGCCCATGCCGGCTGCCAGAACCACGAGAACAGGTTTTTTTGCCATAGTAAAACCTCCTTAAAATAGAAATACTATCATATGTACGATTTCCCTAAAAGTCAAGCTTTTTAGAAAAGTGAGCTTTCTTTTAAATAAATGACGTCTTTAGGAAGCTTCTCCCAGGAAAATTCTCCGCACAGCTCCTTGGCGCTGACGGGGACAGGCCGGTCCAGCAGCCCCGCGGCATGGGCAAGGACACCGATAATTCTCTCCGGGCTGCAGTGCTGCCGCAGATAGTCAAGATCCATATCCTTATCCCGCTTGCTCAGCCGCCGTCCGTCAGCAGCCACCAGCAGCGGCACATGGGCATACTCCGGATGGGGGAAACCCAGCTGCTCCTGCAAAAACATCTGTCTCGGGGAGGAACTTAGCAGATCTACGCCCCGGACTACCTCTGTGACGCCAGCCAGAGCGTCATCCACAGTGACCGCCAGTTGGTATACATACACTCCGTCAGCCCGGCGTACCACAAAATCTCCGCAGTGGGTGGTGAGGTTTTCCCGGTACTGTCCCTGAACCATATCCCGGAAGCACCACTGCTTGTCCGGTACCCTTACCCGCCACGCAGGCGGCCGGTTAAAGGCGTCCCGCTGGGCTTGGGTCAAATCCCGGCAGGTGCCGGGGTAGAGATATGTACCGTCGGAAAGATGGGGTGCGTTGACACTATGAAGCTGGCTGCGGGTACAGTAGCAGGGGTAGAGCAGACCCTTGTCCTCCAAAACATGGAAATACTCCCGGTAGATTTCGCTGCGCTGGCTCTGGGGCTGGGCTTCCTCATCCCATGTAAGTCCCAGCCACCTTAAATCCTGCCGCAGAATCCGGGCAAATTCCCCACTGGTGCGCTGGGTATCCAGATCCTCCATCCGCAGCACCAGCCAGCCGTCTCTGCTGCGTACTGAGAGCCAGGCCATCAGCGCCGCGAATACGTTGCCCAGATGCATCCGTCCGGAGGGGGTGGGGGCAAAACGGCCTACCGGCCTCACAGAAACGCCTCCCCGTACCGGGCAATCCACCAGACAATGGTGCACAAAATGGCAACGGTGAGCACCACAGCGGTGATGGAAAGACCTAAAATACCCTTTTCCTTAGGCTCCTCCAGCAGCTCCTGAGAGAGCTCCTCCGGGTCCTGCTCTACAGAATCGTTGTTGTAGACCCGGGCGCTTTGATAAATTTGGGTGTACTCCAAGGGGGTCTGTTCAGGCGTTTCCTTATGGCTGCCGTATTCTTCCAGAATATCCTCCAGCAGCGCGTCCTCATCGGCCTTATCCTGCTGAGGCTCTTGGGCCAAAAGCTCCGCCTCCAGCCGTTTTAGTTCTTTTTCCGTATCTTTAAACATGGCTGCGCCTCCTTTGCTTATGGTTATTCTAACCCAACAGGTCCGTTCTGTAAAGGTTTTTCCGGTTTTCTTTTTCCCACTTGTTAAAACAGGGGAAATGTTGTACAATATAAAAAATTGCGGAAAGGGGGGCTTACTATGGCGATAGACCCGGAGGAATTTGACAGACGGCGGCAGAAGCGGGAAGCCTACCGGCAGGAGCGGCGTGCCAAAAAGCGGAAGCTGAGACTGCGCATCCTGATTGCGGCGGTGGTGCTCATCGGGTGCGGTGTGCTGATTTTCACCATGAAGGGCCCTCAGATAGGTCTGCCGGAGCAGACCCAGCCCCCTGTGGAAACAGAGCCGCCCCAGACGGAACAGACCCAGCCGGAGGGTACTTTGCCGCCTACCACCACCATTCGCCTTGCGTTGGCGGGCGATCTGAATGTGAATGACCGGGTGGTGGCTTCGGGCGGTGGCAATTATGATTACACAAACACCTTCATGGATGTACTGCCGGTTCTGGCAGAAGCAGATTTGACAGTGGTGAATCTGGAGGGCAATCTGGTTGGTTCACCCTATGGCAGCAGCTCTGCGTCTGCCCCTATGCAGATGATGGAGGCGTTGAGAACTGCAGGTGTGGATATGATCCAGCTTGCCAATTCCTACGCTATTCACAATGGCGTTTCCGGTCTGCAAAGCACCATCAATGGGGTGTATGCTGCCGGCATGGAACCATTGGGGGTATATGCTGACGAGGATGCTTTCCGGGCCGGTAAGGGATATACCATCCGCAGCGTGGACGGCATTGATGTGGCGTTCGTGGCATTCACCAAAGGTATGGACGGCATGGCGTTGCCCGCAGGCAGCGAAAACTGCGTAAATTTGCTCTATAAAGACTATGACAGCACCTACCAGAGCGTGGATACGGAGCGGATCACCAAGATCCTGTCCGATACAGAGAAGGCATCCCCGGACATTACGGTAGCGCTGCTTCACTGGGGCAGCGAGTTTAACAATTCCATCAGCTCCAGTCAGGAGAAAATCGCGAAGCTCATGTTTGAAAACGGCGTGGATGTAATCGTGGGCACCCATTCCCATTATGTGCAGCAGGTGATCTATGACCGGGCGGCAGGTACGCTGCTGGCCTATTCTCTGGGAGATTTCTGCAGCGACAGTCAGCGGGCGGGTTCAGAGTACTCTGTGGTGCTGGAGGTGGAGATCACTAAGGAAAATGCCACCGGAAACACCACGGTCAGCGGCTGGAGCTATACGCCTATTTTCTCCATCAACGAGAAGGATAAGCCCATGCGGGTGGTGCGGCTGCAGCAGGCCATGAAGGCGTACGAAGCCAATCAGCTGGGCTGTGTCGGCCAGGCTACCTATGAGGATATGAAGTACGCCATGGGCCGTATTGAGGCCCGCATAGCGGGAGAATAAAGAAATAACACAAAGGCACACTAAAAGTGTGCCTTTGTGCTGCCATAAAATCAGCCTTTCAAAGAAGCGTGTACTTCTGGCAAGAAAAGAACCGGATATCCAAAAGGATATCCGGTTCTCTCTGGGGTGGATGATGGGACTTGAACCCACGATCTTCAGAGCCACAATCTGACGCCTTAGCCAACTAGGCCACACCCACCATATTTGAAGTTAGAAGTAATAGTGAAAAGTGAAGAAATGTTGTGTGCCTTCGGCACATTTTTAATTAGCCGGCTTCGCCGACACCTTACTTATTCACTATTAACTATTACATATTACTTACTGCTGAAAGCAGTACTGGCACGCCAGGAGGGACTCGAACCCCCGACCTACTGCTTAGAAGGCAGTTGCTCTATCCAGCTGAGCTACTGGCGCATGTAAGATGGAGCGGGTGACGGGAATCGGACCCGCGTATCCAGCTTGGAAGGCTGGTGTTCTACCATTGAACTACACCCGCAGATCCTAACTTGCCTGGCTTATTTCAGCTAGTAGATTCTAGCATACATATTCACACTTGTCAAGGCGAAAACCCAGAATTTCCGGTAATTTTTTATAGATTACATCTGCTACCGACCCCTCACCGCAGGGACACACGTTGGGAAACCGGTCAGCCACCACACCGTCCGCGGGGCAGAAAGCGTAGTCCGCCCCCTCCAGCATGGTCAAATCATTCTCCGCGTCACCCACGCACACCAGAATTTTCCGGCCCAGTTGCTGCTGCAGCTGCCGGGCAGAGCGGAGCTTGGATACACCCTTTGCGTGGATATCCACAATGCGGGCGCAGGCCCGGAAAATGTCCACCTTGTGGCCGTAGGTGGTTTCTACATAGGCAATAGCTTCGTCAAACAGCGCAAGCTCCTGTGGGGTCGCCTCATACATGGATGCCACAGTGTTCTCCCGGAACTGGCCATACAGAGAGAATTTCAGAAAAGGGCCGGGGATGTTGTCCGGGGACGCATACTTCCACACACAGCCGTTATGGCTGCAGTAGTCCTCCCAGCCAGGGTTTTTCTTCATCAGGTAGTGGGCGTCCACTGCCTGCACCTCCACATTCAGCTCCGGAAACCGCGCCTGCAGCTCCGGCAGAACGGCCATGGGATCCAGTTCCAGCGGGGCAAACCAAGTCAGCTGTCCGGAGGAGACGTCATAGGCGGCGCTGCCGTTATACAACAGCAGCGGCACGCTGGTGGGGACAGCCCCAATAATATTGCGCAGGGACATGGGAATGCTCCTGCCTGTGTTCACGGTAAAGGCGCCGCCGTTTTGGATAAAGAAGCGGATTGCCTCAATATTACGCTGGGGGATGGCAGAGTCCGGACCGGTCAGCGTCCGGTCAAAATCCACTGTAAGCAATACATCAGAATAAAGGGACATCAGGTCGTTTTCTCCAATTTCTCAAGCACATTCCGGAAATAATCCGGCAGGGGGGCAAAAACCATCACAGGCCGGCCGTCCCGGGGATGGGAGAAGCACAGCACGCCTGCGTGCAGGCACTGGGAGTCCTGCCCCAGTTCCTTCTTTTTGTGACCGTACACCGTGTCTCCCAGAATGGGGTGGCCGATGTGGGCCATGTGGACACGAATCTGGTGGGTGCGTCCGGTTTCCAGCCGGCAGCGGATGTGGGTATAACCCCTGTACCGCTTCACCACCTCCCAGTGAGTCACAGCTTCCCGGGAGTTGCGGAGGGTGACGCACATTTTCTTCCGGTCGGAGGGGTGCCGCCCGATGGGAGCGTCCACAGTGCCGCTATCCTCCTTGAGGTTGCCGCAGACAATGGCCTCGTAGGTTCTGGCCATGGAGTGATCCTTCAGCTGAGAGGCAAGGAAGGTGTGGGCAAGGTCGTTCTTGGCGACGGCCAGAAGTCCGGAGGTGTCCTTATCGATGCGGTGGACAATGCCCGGGCGCAGCTCGCCGTTGATACCGGACAGCTGTCCGGCCATGGCATGGAGCAATCCGTTCACCAGCGTATCGTCCTGATGGCCTGCCGCAGGATGCACCACCAAGCCCTTAGGCTTGTTGATGACCACCACGTCCTCGTCTTCATACACGATGTCCAGCCGGATATCCTTATTGGGGGTGATGTCCACCTCTTTGGGCTGGGGCATCTGAAGGCAGACCTGGTCGCCGGGATTCAGTTTGTCATTTTTTTTGCAGGCTTTGCCCCCTGCGGTGACACAGCCCTCCTCTATGAGCTTCTGGGCGCCGGAACGGCTCAGACCCTGGACACTGCGGGCCAGAAAAGCATCCAGCCGTTCCCCGGGGATATCCGCAATGAGAATCATTTCTTCTTATCTTCCTTCCAAAATTCCTTGTTGAACAGGAACAGGTGGGCAATCAACGCAATACAGCCGCAGGTAATGAAGCTGTCAGCGATGTTGAACACCGGGAAATTCATAAATTCCGTCTGAATCATGTCCACCACATAGCCAAAGCGGAGCCGGTCGATGGTGTTGCCGATGCCGCCGGCAAAAACCGCCACAATGAGCCAGCGCTCCAATGTGGTAAAAGGCAGACGTTTTTTGGGAAATTCCCAAAAAATGAAAATAGCAATGACCACAAAAATAATGGCGAACAGCCACTGGGCATTCTGGAGCATAGAAAAAGCGGCGCCCCGGTTCTGCACATAGGTAAAGCCCAGAAAACCCGGGATAAAATCCACATGACCGCCCAGAGGAATGTTCTGAAGGGTCAGGTATTTGGTAAACTGGTCCAGCCCCACAATCAGTGCGGCAAACAGGGTCATAAGCAGGTATTGCATGGTCATTCCTCCCGGGGCGGTAGATTGATACAATCTTACCATCAACTGGGGAAAAAGTCAAACAACCAGCCCCGGTGGGCGCAAAAAAACCGCCCCCGGTATTCCCGGGACGGTGCTCCAAGAGCCATATTTAAACCAGGACCGGTTTGACCGCGTTGCGAAATGCCTCAAAATCCTCCTGGGAGCAGTCCGCGCAGACCCGAACCGGCCGGGAGAAATCCAGACTGAACATACCCATCAGGTCTTTTCCGTTGATATGCTGCCATTCGTTTCCTGCCCGAATATCAAAAGGCTGCCGGGCGGCAGCAGTAACAAAATCCTGTACCTGCTGAAAAGAGGTCAGTTCGATCCAAAATTCCCGCACACAATTCCTCCTACTGTACAAACGAGCTTTTTTCGTTTATAATAAGGGCTACTGAAATTAGAACTCATTATACCAGAAACCGGAGAATTATCAATAGACGAAACTGACGATTTTCACAAATATAGAACAGGAAATTTGGCGGTATTTACAATGAAAATAGGATTTTATACCCTTGGCTGCAAGGTAAATCAATATGAAACCCAGGCAATGGAGCAGCTTTTGGCGGAAAAAGGCCATGAGATTGTCCCGTTTCGGGATAAATGCGACGGCTATATTATCAACACCTGCTCCGTCACCGCGGTGGCGGACAAGAAAAACCGTGCCATCATCCGCCGCTGCCGCCGGGAGAATCCCCAGGCGGTAATCGGTGTTTGCGGCTGCTATTCCCAGCACGCGCCGGAGGCACTGGAGGGGTTGGATGTAGACGTGGTGGGCGGCAGCGGCGGCAGGGCAGCCTTTCTGGAGGCCTTTTTACAGACAGCCCAGACCCGGGAAAAGCAGCAGGTTCTGGACAAGGCGCTGAAGCGCCGAACCTTTGAAGTGCTGCCGGCAGGTGGGCTGGAGGGGCGCACCCGTGCCATGCTGAAGGTGCAGGACGGCTGTGTGAATTTCTGCAGCTATTGTATCATCCCCTACACCCGGGGGCCGGTGC
Organism: Faecousia sp.; assembly: GCA_045538415.1. GTDB lineage: Bacteria > Bacillota > Clostridia > Oscillospirales > Oscillospiraceae > Faecousia. The sequence continues at coordinate 9,212 of JAZSRI010000073.1, forward strand.
GCTCAGCCCCGTTGGAACTGGTATTGGAGCAAACCCGGCAGCTGCGGGATATGGGCTACCGGGAAATTGTGATTACCGGCATTGAAATTGCTTCCTGGGGCGTAGACCTGCCGGGGAAGCCATCCCTGACCAAACTAATCCGGGCGGTCTGCCGGGAGGTGCCCCAGCTGCGAATCCGTCTGGGAAGTCTGGAGCCAAGAATCGTTACGGAGGAATTTTGCCGGGAACTGGCACAGCTGCCCAACCTGTGCCCCCAGTTCCATTTGTCTATGCAGTCCGGCTGCGACAGTGTGCTGCAGCGGATGCGCCGCAAGTATGATACGGGGCGGTATTACCGCAACGTAGAGCTGCTGCGTCAGACCTTTCCCGGCTGCGCCATCACCACGGATATGATTGTGGCCTTTCCCGGGGAAACCCAGGAGGAATTTGGAGAAAGTCTTGATTTTATCCGCAAGTGCCGGTTTGCCGCTATGCATATTTTCCCCTACTCCCGCCGTCCCGGTACTCCCGCTGACAAAATGCCGGGGCAGCTGGGAAATCTTTGCAAGGAAGAACGCAGCCGTCAGGCCATAGAAGTGGCCCAGCAGATGGAGAAGGAATACTGCCAGGCCATGGTAGGCACCACGGTACAGGTGCTCTTCGAGGAAGCGGAGGCAGACCGGTATACCGGACACGCCCCCAACTACGTAAAGGTGTACGTGCAGGAAGCGTCCCTGCACAATCAGATTCTGCCTGTTTTGATTACCGGTCTTTACCGGGATGGTGTGGAAGGTAGGCTTGTAAGCGTGGACAAATTGTAAATTCTCTGCTTTAGGGGCAGACAAGATGGAAAAAATGTGTTATACTATAAGATACGTTAATGTATACTTGGATTTTACATGAATGAACAAGGAGGCGGTTCCTTTGAAATATTGGCGAGGATATCTGGTTGCTGCCATCGTCGCCGCCTGTACCTGGGCTTTGGAACGGTTTGCCGAGGGGCATACCCGGCTGGTAGATATGGTCTATCCCTATGTGACCCGGATGGCGCAGGATTTTCTGGCAGGTTGGAGCGGCAGCGTGGAATTCTGCCTGTGGCAGGTGCTGTTGGTGGCGTTAGGGGTGCTGGTGTTGGCCAGCGCTGTGCTGATGCTGGTGCTGAAGTGGAATCCTATCCAGTGGTTTGGCTGGGTGCTGGCGGTTGCCAGTATTGTAGCGCTTCTGAGCACAGGCATTTATGGCCTGAACAAGTACGCCGGGCCTATCGCCCAGGACATTCGTCTGGAAGAGGAGGACTATACCGTCAGCGAGCTGCAGTCCGCGGCAAGATTCTTCCGGAACAAAGCCAACAAACTCATCCAAGAGGGAAATGAAAACACAGAGCTTGCCTGGCTCAATGAGCAAACCCCCAATGGATTTGAATACATGAAGACCCAGCAGTACCAGAGCGTGTTTGCCGGCAGTACAGCGCCGGTGAAGGAGCTGGGCTTTGGGGAGCTGTTTGCCAAGGAGGGTATCGACGGAATCCATGTAGGCATTACCGGTGAAGCTGCCGTAAACCTGCAGATGCCGGCAGTGGGCCTGCCCTTTGCCGTCAGCCGGGTCATGGCTAACAGAATGTGCATTGCCGATGAGGCAGATGCCATGTTTGCGGCATTCCTTACCTGCCGGGGCAACGAAAATCCGTCCTTCCAGTATGCGGCATACCTGTACGCTTACCGGGTTTGCCACAGTTTGCTGGCGGAAATTGACAAGAGCACAGGAAAGGATATGGCGCAAACAGTACAGGAGGGTGCTGCAGACGTGCTGGTGGAGGATATGCAGGTGCTGGACGCCTTCTACGGCGAGCAGAACCCGGAGACCCAGGAGGACCTGTGCAAGCTGCTGGTGAGCCTGTATATTCAGGAGGAGGTCCTGCCCCTGCAGATTGAGGAAGAAGTGCTCTTTGACCCACTGGACGAAACCCAGGTGGATTTGAGCGGCCTCGTAAACGCGGGTAGCTGATATGCAGATGAAAAAGACCCTCTGTGAGGGACTTCCCGGATTGCGTCTGGCGCTGCAGGAAGAAACTGTCCAGAAACTGTGCGATTTTGGCAGCGCTGTGGTGGAGCAGAACAAGGTAATGAACCTGACGGCGATTACAGAGCCGGAGCAGGTGGCAAAACTGCACCTGCTGGACAGCCTGTCTTTGCTGGCGGTGATGGATTTAAGAGGCAAACGCCTTGTGGATGTGGGCTGCGGCGCCGGCTTTCCCGGTGTGCCGGTGAAAATTGCCTGCCCGGAACTGGATTTGACCCTGTTGGATTCTCTGGGCAAGCGGATGAACTGGCTGGAAACCATTTTGCCCCAGTTAGGGGTGGAGGCCAAGTGTATCACGGCCCGGGCGGAGGAGGCGGTGGCTTCCTGCCGGGAGCAGTATGACGTGGCTACCAGCCGGGCAGTGGCAAGACTGCCTATCCTGCTGGAGCTGACAGCTCCCTTTGTGAAAGTGGGGGGCTACGTATTGGCTATGAAGGGCGCGGCGGCTATGGAAGAGCTGGAGGAGGCTCACCGGGCCATCAAGACCTTGGGACTGAAGCTGGAGGATGTGCGGGAGTTCCCCGTGGACGGCACGGCCCACAGGGTAATCGTGCTGAAGAAGGTGGCGGCCACCCCGGCAAAGTATCCTCGCAGATACGCCAAGATTAAACAGAATCCACTGTAAGAGTAAGAAAAGAGATTAAAACGGTCCAAAGACCATGTCTTTGGGCCGCTTAGTTTACCAGGAGAAGTAAATTACCTATAATCAGAAAACAATATCCCGCAGGAAAGATACCGGGCACAATCAGGATGTGTAACGATTACCGACCAGCCCCGTGGGCATTAGCTGCCGACCTTGCCGACACGGGCGACCAATGATCGCCCCTACAAAAAGATAATTATGTTTCCGCAAAAACGTTACCGGGCGGGTCAGGGAAAGAAAGACTACCTCCCAACCCCGTGCGAATTAGCTGTCGGCCTTGCCGACTCCGCCTTGCGGACCTTGCAAATAGAAATTATATTTCCGCAGAAACGTTACCGGGCACAATCAAGATGCGTAACGATTACCGACCAACCCGGTGCGAATTATTTGTCGGCATTGCCGACCAGCTTCCAGGTTTCCCGGTGGGTGGCGCTTTCTCCGGGGAGAATGTGTGTCACAGGGCCCAGCGTTTCCATTTCCAGGAAACACTTGGACAGGAACAACTCAAAATTGCAGCCCCGGTCCGGGAGCTGGTCGATGGGAGGCGCGTCATAGCCGATGGTCAGCCGCTGTCCCTTGCTCTCCAGGGTGGCAATGCCGTCGGCACTGTACAGGCCGATTTTGAAGTAATCGTCAATGGGAAGATACCGGGCAAGAATCCGGTCTTTTTCTATGGTCAGCCGGGGATCGGCAAGATTGGTGTTGCCCCACAGGGATACCACCCGCTTAGGCGCGTAACCACCCTTATCAGCAGAAAAACCGATTTCGATTTCCCCGCAGCCGTCCAGAGAGTTTACGCCCCAGGAGGCGCCGTCGATGGGATGGTCATTGCGGTTGTAGAAATTGTGGGTCAGCACAATCGTTCCGTCGTCCCGGAAGGAGATGTCCAGTGTTTTCTGGATTCCCAGGGGCGGTTCCACTTCCTGCTGAATCAGCACACCGTCCTCACGGAGGGTGTAGCTGACGGGAACATCGTCTGGATAGTAGGAATCGTCGCACTCCGGCGTCAGCCAAAGCCGGTGTCCGCCCCGCAGCTTCCAAGTGTCGGGGGTGCCGAAGCCATCGGACAGGTCAGCGGGCTGCTGGTAGAACAGGTTCTCCATGCCTTTTATGGATAAGTGGCGCACGCGAATGCCGTAATCCAGAGCCACACCAACAAGAACTTCCCCATGCTCCAGCCAGAGCATGCGGCCCATATCCGGGTGTTGGTTTACATAATATTTCATAGAAAGGCGCTCCTTTCGTGAAAATACAGGCAGGAGGGGCAATTACTCCATACCTGCCTGAAAAAAGGGGCGGCTGAAGCCGCCCCTTTTCGGTTTTAAGTAATGGATGAACTGGCGCAGTGTCTATTAGACAATACCCATCAGCAGCTCCATGACGTACATCTCCAGCTTCTCGTAGTTGCGCTCTGCGATGCACTGTGCCTGGAAAGCCTTGTCGAACTTCTCGACCTTCTTCTCCAGCTCGATAGCGATCTTCATGGAGTTCTCCAGATGACGGTACTGATCCTCGGGCTTCTGGGTACGCATTGCCTTAACGTCGATACCGACCATTTCGCCGTTGGCGCCGTAGTTGTTGTCGCACAGAACCTTGATCTGGTTGAAAGCGCCGCGGAGGGACTCAACGCCGAAGCTCTTGTCCTGGTCGTAACGGCAGCCGTTCTGGTCGTTCAGGTGGACGGAACCCAGCTTGCCGAACTTCAGTGCGAATGCCATTTCGTTAGCGGGATCCAGGCCAGCCAGGATAGCATGGGCGGATTCCAGAACAGCGCCAACACGCTTGGGATCCTTGGAAGCAGCGGAAACAGCCATAACGTGGCCGATGGTGCCGCAGTAGCTACGGTCGATGGGCTCGTTGGGCTTGGACTCGATCAGAACCTTGATCTTGTCGTCGTAGGTCAGCATCTGGTCGATGGAGTCGATCAGCTGGCCGATCTTCTGAACGGGATCCTTGGACTCAGCGCACAGGGTGCCTTCACGGGCCAGCCACAGAACGATGTTCTTGGCGCCCATAGCGTTGGCGATGTCGATGGAGCGCATTGCTCTCCACATTGCGAAGTCATAGTCTTCCTTGGAGTTGGAGGTGAAGCCGCCATCGGTGGTGTGGGGATCCATCCACAGACGGGGAGCAACGAACTCAGCTTCCAGCTCATACTTATCCAGCATTGCCTTAACATCCTTGGCAGCGGAAATGATCTGAGCCTCAGTCATGTTGTTCATATCGGGCACAGCATCGTCATCATGGAACTGAATGCCGTCG
>JAZSRI010000064.1:0-12336 GCA_045538415.1 Faecousia sp.
TCAGGGCTAAAAAAGCTGGAAGGTGTGGGATTGTTGTTAGCCATAGTATGTGTTCTCCTCCGTCATAACCAACATTTTGGGGAATCTCAGCGGAACGGCTTACGCCGAATCATACAGGCTTATTGTATCACATTTTTCCAGAACTTCCATAGTAAATTTTCATTCTTTCAACATTTTTTGCACTTTGATGAGGTATGCTGTTTTTTTGTCAAAAATACTGGTAATTTTCTCCACAAACCCCTTACCTAATCCGCAGCAGGGATGACAGCCACAAAGTTTGGAAATAAGGACTTTCCTTCATTTTTCGGCTGTATAGGCCAGGTCGTATAGAACGTCCCGTTAGATTCGTTCTTCAAGTCTTTCTTCCGCTAAAGAGAATATACACAAAGCACCGTCTTTCCAGACGGTGCTTTTGTTTCTCCAATGAAATTGCGTGGAATTACCCTTTATTATCTCTGATAATTTTCTCTGTGTCCTCCCGCATCAGCTGGCGCAGCTGAGTCAAATAGGTGGAAAAACCCACACGGTCACCGGCGTATGTCTTATTCAGCTCATACTCGTTAGGCAGCCATGTGGAAATATGAGAAAAATTATGCTGCACCACTGCTTCCAAACCATCAAGAGCCTTATAGATTTTTGCCTCCAGGCTCTGGCGGGCATCCATTTCCTGATAAAGCGCCTGCATTTCCCCGGCGTAGGGCTCCGGCAAGCTGCCGACCCAAGCGGACAGGAGTTTTTCCTCCTTCTCCTCATGGGTGCGGGTCTTTTCAAACACGGGAATATCCCCGGTAAACGCCTCCCCCAGGTCATGAATAATACACATATGGATCACCTTATCCATATCCGCCTCAGGGAATTCATCCCGCAGAAAAAAAGCCATCAGGGTCAGCATCCAGCAGTGCTCCGCCACACTTTCCCGCCGCCCTTTTGAGGTATAGCAATGCCGTGTGGTATCCTTCAGCCGTTCTGCAACAGCCATAATATCTAAAAGTTTTCTCGGTTCCATAGCCCACTTCCTTTTTCGCTGATAAACTTATGCCCATCATTCCCGGCAGTACCGGATAGAAAAATGGTGTACTACGGCTATTATACCACAAAACCTCACGCTGGCAACACTGGCTGTAAAAATTCCGGCCTGCCCATGGTGGGCAGGCCGGGCAGTATTTTGTTAGATTGGATTCTAGATGGAGAAACCCTTAGTTTTCCTTGCGGGCAGCCAGTTCCTCGTTCATCTTAGCCATGGTCTTCTTATCCAGGTTGTAAATCACAGCAATGCCGATGAACTGCAGTACAGCGCTGAACAGGTACAATCCTGCAACCAGCCAGCACATATTATGGGAGGTCTGTGCACTCTGACCTGCGGTTCCCAGATCGGAAATATAACCCAGCGCGCCCATAATCAGCAGAACGATGGAAGGTCCAATGCCCTGTGCCAGCTTACGGAAGAAGGAATGCAGAGAGTAGACAGTGCCTTCCTCCCGCTTACCGGTCTTCCACTCGTTGTAGTCAATTGCGTCAGCCATCAAAGCCCAGGAGACACAGGTGTAAACACCCATGCCAACACCGAACAGAACCAAGCCAATCAGGTAAACGATGAGGCCAATGCTCTTATTGCCGATGATGGGGAATACCAGCATAATGACACCGCCAACCAGAGACACGATATTCCCGGCAACGGAAGCTTCCTTCTTGCCGAACTTGTTAACCAGGTTCTTAATAAAGGGCATGAACAAGAACATGGGCAGGAAACCCACCATCTGCACCAAGCCGGACAGGGAAGCCATACCAAAATAGGTTGCGAACATAATGGTATTGGCAGTGGTTGCGGCATTCATGCCAAGGAACATACCCATAGCAGCCAGAGTCGCGCCCACAGCGGGACGGTTTGTCATGAAGTTTCCAAAGGCCTTGAGGACATTAAAACTTGCGCCTTCTTCGCCAGCCTTGACAGAATTTTCATCCACACGGATAGTAATGTTCTTCAGCATAAACTGGAAGCAGAAGAAACCAATCAGGCCCATCAGCAGGGCTGCCCAGAACACCCGGTTGCCCAGCAGGGTCTCAACCTGAACACCGGTCTCGGCATTCAGCAGAGGAGTGCCGTCAGCGTTAAACTCCTTTTTCCAGATCAGCATGGGCAGAATAATGGTGGGCAGAATGTTACCGACCATAGAGCCAACAGAACGCCAGGTGGACAGCTGTGCGCGCTCACCGGCATCTTCCGTGACCAAGCTCAGCATAGAGCCGTAGGGAACATTTGCCACAGTGTATGCGGCATCCCAGATAATATAGCCCAGAATGAACAGCATAGCCTTAATAACTACGGGAGCATTGGGGAAAGGCAGGAACACTGCGGCACCGGCAACCAGCAGACCACAGGAGCCAACAAAGATATACTGCTTAAACTTACCCCGCTTATACTGCTTTCTGTCAGCGTCGATCATAGAGCCGATCAGAGGATCGTTGATTGCGTCCCAAATCTGCACCACCAGCAGAAGTGCGGACAGCAGGCCAGTTTCCAGCATCATGTAGACCAGCCAGAAAGTCTGAACGGTGCCCTTCAATGCAAAGGACATGTTGCAGCCAAGGTCGCCGGCAGCATAAGCGACCTTATCGCGCATGCCAAACTTCCGGTAACCCTTTGCATCCAGGGTAACGGGTTTTTTTGCCATTATGATTTCTCCTCCTTCAAATTGCGGTGGCTTACGCCCACCTTTTCTCGTTTATTATAACGGAAAGCTCCGCAAAAATCTAGGGACAAATTCATGATTATGTTCCTCTTTTTTGAAATATCCCACTGTTATTTTCAAAAAAAATCGAATCTTTTCCTATATTGTCATACTTTGGAGAAAATAATCTTTCACGGCTGCGGTTTTTCATTAGCAAACCATTTATCGGACGAACCTGCCTCATAGCAGCCTACCTCATGATCCATCACATACTCCATATACCGCAGTTTCCAACGGATGTGATTTGCGTCAGCCAAATAATCCATACGGGGTTCCCACCCAAGTCTGGAATCCTTTTCCACAAGAGGAATTGCCTTTTCCGCATTGGCACACTCCGCCCGGATCATCTGTTTGACCTGTCCGATCAGTTCCAGTACCTTTTCCCGTTGGGTTTCCATTTTCAGCCGGGATGTAAGCATAAACCACTGCTTGGCATGGATACCGGTCTGCACGCAGATAGCGATATACTTGCCCAAATTAATTAGGTATTCCAGTTCCGCCCCGGGATTTTCAATCGCGCTGAGAATCTCTACGCCCTGTTCCATCAAATTCCGCATCTTTGTAAGCGATGCAATTTCTCCATCGATTCGCAAGGCGGGCAGCATACCGCGTCCACTTGGTAGCAGATTTATAGGAGAATAGTCTGCCGGGTACATTACATCTACAAACGCGTTGCCTGCCTCAGCATATTTCTCAGAGGGCGGTTTAATCGCCTTGATCAGACACAGAGGATAAGCAGGTCCCGCACGGAACGCGCCATACTGGTCCGCATCGCTGGGGGTATAGCAACGAATGGCCTCGCTCCACAGCTTTAAGGCTTCATTGACCCGATCCTTGCACTCTTCGCCATAGCGCATCTGCAGCACGAAATCCAGGCACGCTCCCATAGAAGTGCTTTCTTCCATAAAGCAATACTTGGCCAAATCACCTATAAACGAGGGCCAGAAACCGAAATGATGGGAATCCATCAATCCCCGCAGGCTGTAATTTTCATAGGCATACCGCAATCCCTCATACCGGCGCATCCACTGGTAGGGCATGGGTTCATAAGGAATGGTACCGATATCCCAGGTCAATCCACCGGTGTTAGCCATAGTGTACATACGGATTCCCCGCTCTGCCGCAGCCTTAGCCTCGGAGGAGAAATAATTGCCCGGGCCGGCAAAGGCCAGAGAATAATCCGCACAAGTCTGGATAAACCCTTCCGCCTGGAAGGATTCAAACATTTCAAAGGTGGCCATCAGGGTAATATCTGTGGGGAGCTTTTTAATTAGATTGATACGAGCTTCTTCCTCCACACATCCCCAGTTATAGGTCCAGAAAACAATGTCCGCTTCCGGATTATGTTGGCGCACAGCTTTTTTAATACACTCCAGCCACTCAGGGTAGTCCTCACAGGGCCAGAAGCCGGATTTGGGCTTGGTATAGGGAATCCCATCGGCATCGGTAAGGGCAAACTGTTCTGCCGCAGAGACATGGGGATCCTTACTGGGAAATCCTACGGATTCACCTACAAGGATCACGCCCTTCAGCCCGGGACAATTCTCAAACAGTGTACCATACGCCTGATCATAAAATTCCTGCGCGCCCTCGTCCTGGGGATGCATTTTGCTTTCCAGAAAACTATAGGCGTACACGTCTATGCCATACCCGGCAGCCCGGTAAATCAGATCGTTGAAATCCAGAAAACCGCAAGGTGTACCATTGACATCTGTTACAAACACCAAAATAGCATCCATGCCCGCATGAGCAATGGCAGACAGGTGCTCATTGGGATACTGGTCCAGACCGTAACCGGAGTGTATCATTCTGGGGGAGAACATGAACTTTTTGCTGGTGGTCTGCTTCTTCAAATAGGGAGCGCGGATAGCCCGCATATTGTCCTCCAGGAAATACAGTGCCTGGGCAACGCTCCGCTCACTGCCGGCAGTAATGCGGATTCCTTCTTCCACTTCCACCTGAAAACGCAGTTCATCCATTCCGGGGTCTACCAGAATCTGGATAACAGGGCTTGCGGAAGGCGCCGCTTTCTTCATCACCCGGATGGACACACCCATAGATGTGAGCAAAAAGTCCTGAAAATCCTTTGCTGCCTGCACCGCCACCCTGCCGGGCGCCTGGTCCAGACACAGACAGAACGCGTCTGTAATTTCCAGTTCATCTTTGGATACCACCCGGGCGGGATTCCGAATATCTGTCGGATGGATAACCTGAAGTCTTTGCCTAAAAGCGTATTTCTTTTCTGTGGGAATCATAACTGCCCACCTCCTTCTAAAGTATCAAGCTGCTGGGGAATTTCAGCATAAAACAGAGGCACATGCTTCAGCATGCTCCATACAGACACCGCCCGGTTATATCCTCCCAGATCCGTCTGGTGTACATTATCCCAGATGAAGCGGTCGTTGTCCTTGAGTCTTGCTTGTCCCATACCGTCAGCGTGACCCAAAAACCAAACCCGGTTAATTTTGCAAACTTCCTCTGTTTTCAGAAGATAGTTGTAATAGTATTGGCAATCCTCCGGTGCATCTCTAAGCACTGTGGATGGAATAACCACGATCTGGGCAGCTGTATTTTGAAGAAGATATCTCAAGCTCTGGTTCAGACAACCGCAGAATGTATCGTCCCCGGTATCAAAAATCTCTCCATATGGACCGCCCTCATTGGCGCCCACTTCCAGAAGAATCAGGTCTGCCTGCTGCTTGCCGTCATCCAAATTCATAATAGCCTCTTTTGTCTTACCTGTAGAGCAACCGCCCAAATTGGTAAGGCCTTGTGCAGGCAAGCCATGATTAACAATAGCCAGTCCGCTGAGGCGTTCCAGCCAAGGAATATACTTTCCCCAAGACTCAGAGGTCAGGCTGGTTCCGTAGGCATAACAGAGCTTTCCTTGCCACTGCTGTCCGTTTTCCATAATGCTGTTTCCTTTCCTGTTTTGTATATTTCATATACCGGTGTTGTTTATATACATCTCCGGAAATACCTATCCTGTACACTGGGTCAAGTGCTGCAGGACAGAAGCTGTTCCAGTTCCCGTTGGGTATTTTCCAGAGCTTCCTCCAATTCCAGTTCCTCTGCCAGTAATCGGTAGAACCATTTACATACAATGGTGTCAATATCATTGGGAGAAATGACCTCACCATGGCTGCTTACACAGGGCAGCATGGTCTTTGAATTGGCGTAGATGGATTTATACAGCGGCAGCCAGGGATACAGATTCACAAGTTCGTCATTGGTATAGGTGCCGGTTACTGCCGAATAGCCTCCCAACATGGAAAAATAATTTCCCATCTGCTCATTGCAGGCCCATTTTAAAAAGGCAAATGCTTCCCGAAAACATCCGCAGTTCCTGTCAATTCCCAATCCCCAACCGCCAAGCAAGGGACTGCGCCCGGGTATATAGGTGCATCCGATAGAGCCAATTTTGCTGTTTTTCCGCAAATCAGATACGTCTGTTAAAAAACCCGGGTAAGTGATTAGCATGGCCGTTTCTCCCCTGAGGAAATCCTCCACCACGCTTACATCCGTAGCCTGCATATAATCCGGCTTTGCTGTCTTTACTGCCCGCAGAAGATTGATATAAGCCCGCAGAGAATTGGGATTGTGAATCACCACCTTCCCCCGGCTGTCCACCACCTGGCTGCCATAAGCCCGCAATCTCATGTATACTTCCGGTGCCAAGCATTCCGGGTAGGCTGCCGGGATAGAACTGCCATAAGCAATGCTATCGGTTTCGTTGGTAAAAAACTTAGCAATGGTGTTAAATTCCGTAAAAGTTCTGGGAGGACGCAGGGGCGTTCCATACATTTTTTCGTATTTAGCCCGCAGCCCATAGTCCTCAAACAAATTTTTTCGGTAATACAGCATTTGGGGCGCATACATCAGCGGTACCCCATAGTACCCCTGTCCGTAACGGCTGTAAGACTCCATGGAATCAGGTAAAAACGCTTCTGTATCTAACTCCTGCAGATATTCCGACAGATCTGCCAGTACACCTCCGGCCGCCAGCATAGGGAGCCAGGGAATATCGTACATATACACATCATAGCGGTTTTCTTCCCCGGTGCTGCTTTGGGTGATACAATCAAGCACTTCTTTGTGGGGTCGAAAATCTATCTCTGCGAGAATACCTGTCTCTTTTTCAAAATTTTTAATTAGCCTGCAAAAAGCGTGTACCGCCGGAGTATCCAGCATCAGCACCCGGATTTTTTTCTTCCCCATTTCTAAAACGGTAACACTGTTCGGCCGCAGACGGGTCTGCAATCCCTGAGCTATAGATGCCCTGTCAGGCTGGAACATCACCTGCTCATTTTCCCGGATCTGGGGCTGTCGGACTTTTTCCAGCAGGATCTCCGCCGCCTTGGTACCCATTTTAATAGCAGGCCGCGCTACAGAATAGGAGGCAAAGCTCTGGGTGTATTTGTTCCAATGCTCCTCTCCTAAGGTAATCACAGGAATCTGCCCGGGGGTATAGCCCAATACGCCCAGCGCCTCAGCAATACCTGTGGCGGTCAGCTCTGAGGTAGCCAAAATTCCGTCCGGCGTTGTTTTATGCAAAAGACGGGTGGTTTTCCGGAATGCATCCTCTTTGTTCAGTTCAATGGGAATAATCCTTTCCTCCGGCAGTTCCATGCCCTCTGCCCGGAAACCCTCCCGAAATCCTGCGATGCAGGCTGCTTCGCAGGAATAATTCTCTGGGCCTGCCATCAGGTACAGAGATTGATACCCCTCTTGCAGGAGTTGCTGGGTTGTTTGCCGTAGAGTCTGCCGGTTATCAAAGCTGACCATACTGGCATCCAGATTCCGGATCTCCCTGTCCACCAGAACCACCCACCGGTTGTACCGGTTAAAATTTTCATAGTAAAATTTCCAATTATCCGGCTGGCAGCTCACCACAATCAGCCCGCAAATTTGCTTGCTGAGCATTTCCTTTGCGGCCTTCTGCTCCAATTCCGGTATATCATAGGAAAAGGACAAGTTTAGATAGTAATCCGTATCATGAAATACCGTCTCGATACCCTGATAAAGCTGAACATAGTAAGAATCATTTAGATTGGGCAGGATTACACCGATATCCCGGTATACGTTGGACTTGAGTGCTTTGGCAGACTGGTTCTGGGTGTAGTGCAAAATCTGCACTGCTTGGGCAATTTGTGCCGCGGTTGTCCTGCTCACAGGTTTTGTGTTGTTCAGGTAATTGGAGACCGTAGCTACAGATACCCCGGCCAGTCGTGCAACATCTTTGATAGTTGCCACAAATTCACCCCCCTGCCTCTTTGTTATTGTAGCGAACCATGAGAAAAATGTAAATAGAAAGTGAAACGATTAACTGAAAATTCTTGCCTTGTTAACCCCTTTGCTTGACAAGGCAGAATTGGGTTTGATAAACTTAATTCAGAAAGCTGTGATCTGTTTTAGCACCTCAACAGCTCTGGAAAATCCATTCATTTTCATCATAAAGGAGAGTTACTATGTACGGAAAAATCTGCATCCCCGATTATGAGTATAAGGAGCGCGTACAGCGCGCAGCCGCAATTCTCCGCCGGGAAGGTCTGGATGCCCTGATCGTCAACGGCAACGAGGCTGACTACGCCAATCCCCGTTATTTCTCCGGTTTCTGGCCCCTGTTTGAACGCAGCGGTGTTGCCATCTCCGCCGACGGCCGGGCCGCGCTGATGGTTGGCCCTGAGTCCGCTATTTTTGGCGCTGACCGAAACAAGCTGGACAAGACTTTCGTGCTGACCGCTTACCGCGAGGGCGCTGACCCCGCATATCCCGAGCTGAAGCCTGACACCTTCGCCGACGTGTTCAAGTATATCGGTGTCACCGGCAAGAAGATTCGCATTGGCGTTGCCTCCTTCCTGGATACCTCCGTCACCATCTACAACGCCATCCGTGATGCTTTCCCCGAAGCTGAACTGGTAGATGCCGGTAAGGTGATGGTGGAACTGCGCTCTGTCAAATCTGAAAACGAGTTAGCCTGCCTGCGTGAGGGTTACCGCATTGCCAACATCGCCACCGAGGAAGTGATTAAGGCTATCCGTCCCGGTATGACCGAGCTGCAGATGGTGGGCGTGGCTCAGAAGGCCGTGTATGAGCACGGCGCGGAATACGAAGGTCTGCCCATGTACGTTTTCTCCGAAGCTTCCACCCGCCATGCCATTTCCCGTTCCTCCTACCGTCAGTTCCAGAAGGGTGACATTGTACAGCTGAACCTGTCTGCCAAGATCGATGGTTACTCCGCCGCCATCGGCTACCCCATCTGTCTGGGCAAACTGGAAGGCCAGCGCCGTGACATTGTTCAGTTCTGCCGTCAGGCTCACGCATGGAGTGAAACGCAGGTCAAAGCCGGCGTTTACGCTGCCGACATCGCTAAGGGCTACTACCAGTTTTTCGTAGACAACGGCTACGAGAAGAACTACGTATACGGTCCTCTCCACGGCACCGGCATTATCGAGGTAGAAGCACCCTGGTGTGAGACCTCCTCTCAGTATTACCTCCAGAGCAACATGTGCTATCAGGTAGACACCTACATCTCCGCAGACACCTTTGGTGTGCGTTGGGAGAAGGGTATCGCCGTCACCGAGGACGGTTTCCAGCTTCTCAGCCCCGAAATTCCCGAAGTCTGCCCCGAGTTGTTGTTCTGATCATATCACTGACTAAAAAAGGAGCGATTATTTAATGCAGATGCTTGAAATGCTCTACGACGATATTCAGGACGCCGTAGACAGAAAAGTTCCTTTTATCATTCCCATTGGCACTATGGAGTATCACGCCCATCACGCCTCCTGCGGCACAGACACGCTGGTGGTTACCGGCTGTCTGCGGGAGCTGGAGAAGGAAAAGGAGATCGTGGTCTGTCCCCCTATCTGGTACGGTGTGGCCTCCTATGCGGTGTGCGGCCCCAAGCCTAGCCATTTCCATGTGGATGAAGACGCCTACGCCAATTACCTGTACTGTATTCTGAAATCCATGATTGACGCGGGACACAAGAACATTTATCTGATTCCCCATCATCAGACAGAAGGCGCGGGACTCATGCCCATGACCATTGCCTGCCACAAGGCAGCCAAGAAGGTAACCATGGAATATATGGAAAAAAAGCTGGGCGTCGGTTGGTGGGGCAGCGATGATTACGCCACCTATTATGAGGATATGGGCAGCGAAGATGATCCCTTCTCCTACATCAAGGTGGTTCCCCTCATCGGCGCGGAAGCCCAAGTTAAGTGCGGCGGATTCGACCACGCAGGCAAGTGGGAGACTTCCCTGCTTATGGGCACCTATCCGGAGCTGGTTGACCTGGGCCGGTGTGAAAGAAATACGGAATGGTTTGCCCAAAGCGCCAAAGAAGCCAGTGTACAAACGGGAAAACATATGGTAGAATGTACCTTAGAGTGGCTTCGTGAAGTCATTGTATGAAAGGAGATATTCTATGCGTAAGGTAACCGTTGAACCCCTGACCCATGCGGCTTTCGCGCCCTTTGGTCAGTTTTACACCATGGATGACCCTCAGGGCTATGCTCTGTGCGGCGAGCTTCACCAGTTTTTCCCCGACCGTCTGGTTGCTGACAGTAACCACCGGGTAGGCTACTCTCCCATTTTGGTGAAAAAGCCTGAGAAAATGGTCATCACCCAGCAGGAATACCACACCACCACTTGGGAAATGATCCTGCCACTGAACGATGACATGATCCTGCATGTGGCGCCGGCCTCCGCCGGAACACCTGTCACCCACCTGGCCAAGGCATTTCTGGTACCCAAGCACACCTTGGTGAAGATGAATGCCGCTATCTGGCATCTGGCCCCCCTGCCCGCATCCAAGGACCAGCTGTCTGCCATGATCATTCTGCCGGAGTGTACATACGCCAATGACTGCACCGTAGTGGATCTGACCCCGGAGCAGCAGTTTGAGATCGTCCACTGAGGGACACCTTATGACGGAATTTGAAAAGTGCCAACAGGGGCTTATGTATGACACCACCTTTCCTGGCCGGGAAGAGGCTCATTTAAAGTGCATTGACCTGTGCTTTGAGTACAACCACACCCGGCCCTCAGACATGAAAAGGCGGGAGGAAATCATTCGTAAGCTCTTTGGCAGAGTTGGAAAGAATCCCTACATCGAGCCCACCATATTCTGTGGCTTTGGCTGGAATATTGAAGTCGGGGATCATTTCTTCGCCAACAACAACTGCGTCTTTGTGGATCCGGGAAAAATCACCTTTGGCGACAATGTGTTCATCGGCCCCAACTGCGGTTTTTACACCGCCCACCATCCCATCAGCGCTGAGCTTCGCAACCAGCTTTATGAATACGCTTTCCCCATTACCGTGGGAAGCGATGTTTGGTTCGGAGGTCACTGCGCCATTCTTCCCGGCGTGACCATTGGCAGCGATGTGGTGATTGGTGCCGGCAGTGTAGTGACCCATGACATTCCCGACCATGTGGTAGCAGCAGGCAACCCCTGCCGGGTGCTGCGTCCTATCACAGATGAGGACCGGCGGTTATGCCGCTGAAAGACAACCATTTTTAGGAGGTTTTTATGGCTTACGGTAAACATGTGTGGATTTTCCCGGACGCGGAGCTGCCCCCGGTGGGTGTGAATCTGATCCCGGGCCACGAATCCATCATCATCACCAACGTAGGCAGTCAGGATGCCAACATTAAAATTACCCTTTTGTACGCAGACAAAGACCCTGTCAGTTTTATGACTCAGGTTCAGGCTATGCGGGTGCGTTGCCTGCGTACCAATGAGGAAAAGGATTTCGGTGCTTTCACTGCCGAGTTTGACGAGCAATATGCCATCATGCTGGAAAGCGATGTTCCCATCGTAGCCCAGTACGGCAGAGCCGAACCCCGAACCGTCAATTTCTACACTACCCCCGGTTACTGTGAGTAACCGATCCCTTAGCCGTCACATAGGAGAGCAGGCATGAAGTTTCTAATCAACCCCAATAACAACATCGTCCACTATTTCACAAAATTTGCCGAGTTAATGATCCTTAGCTTTTTCTGGGTCATGCTTTGTATGACAGTGATCGGCATCGGTCCTGCCACCACCGCTATGTACTACGCCATTGCCAAATCTATACGGCGGAACCGGGGCAGCGCCTTTAAGGAATTTTGGAGTGCCTTTCGAACCAACTTTACCAAATCTACTATCACCGGTCTTTTGGTGACGGTGTTTGCGGTAAGTGTCTTTTGGGTAGATTTCCCTGTCATTGCGGATTTTATTGTAAATGGCACCGAGCCGGAGGGAAAGAGTATCCTTCTGTTTATTGTCAAAACCCTTGTTGTTTTTGGTCTGTTTCTTTACATGTTCCCCATTCAATCCCGTTTCCAGCTGAAGATTGTATATATCTTCCTAACTTCGATTGGTTTCATGTTCCAGCATTTCAGCTCCACTCTTTATATGCTGCTAATGCTAATTGCAGCGGTTTTGTTGGTGGTTCTGCTGCCCTATCTAATTATCCTCGTCCCCGCTTGCTTCTTCCTGGTGATCTCCTACCCCATGGAGAAAATTCTTCGTCAGCACATGCCTGAAGAGGATGCTCAGGAGAATCCGGAGATCGACCAGTGGTACCTGGAAAAATAATATGTTCCGGGTATGACC
>JAZSRI010000001.1:0-3218 GCA_045538415.1 Faecousia sp.
TTGCGCAGGCGGACGTAACGGTGCATCTTGTCCATGTGCTTATGGACAGCCTCGATGAGGTTCAGATACACAGCGGTGGGCACGTTGGTGCGGCTGAGGGAAGCCTCAAAGGCATTATTATACTTTCTTGCCTCGGCAAAGAACTTCAGCTGCTTGTTCTGGGCGTTCAGGGTTGCGGCAGCGGTGTTTTTGAACTTAGCAAAACCGTGGTACAGGCTTTCGTAGGCGTTCTTCCGCAGGACCCGGTCGGGGCTTTCCTCGCATTTTACAAAAGTGCCCTGACTTACGGGATGCTTGTTGCCCTGTGCGTCCTCCGCATCGGGGAAGGTGATATCCGCGTCGGCAAACATACCATAGATATTATCGGGAGCCTGAGCCAGCTCGCCTGCGGCAGCCAGCAGTTTTTCCTCCGCAGCGGACAGCACATGTTCCTTCAGACGGCGCAGATTGGTCAGGTAACGGCGGTAGCGCTCCAGAGCGGGGTAGTCCTTGTAGAAGCCGTCCAAGGTTTCATCGGAGATTGCCATGATTTCCGGAGTTTCAAAACTGGTTGCGGCGCTCAGACCCACCACAACGCTCATAAACTTACCGGTCATAGCCTGATAGACAGCGTTGCGGGTGTCCTCGTCTGCCTTGCGCATGCAGTAGTTCGCCAGCAGGCTTGCCTTGGCATCCACTGCTTCCATTTTTTCCATATACCCATACAGGGACTGGGCGCTTTCACCCAGCTTACCGGCAAAGGATGCCAGCTGGGACTGGTCCTCCGCAAGAGTTGCCAGTTCCTGCTCCCAAAGTTCATCGGAAGCATACAGGTCCTCAGTTGCCCAGGTATCCTCCACAGGAATTTCAGAACGTTTTCTGATACGGTTGGTTTCAGCCATGATAATGACCTCCTGTAATTATTTTTTCCTATTATAACACACCCAGTGGAATTTGCAAATATCCGCCTTGCAAAAAACGGAAAAATATGCTACATTAGCACACGGTGATTTACTATGAAACAACAAATGAAAGGCTCATTGTTCCTGCTGCTTGCCACTGTGATTTGGGGCTCCACATTCGTGGCCCAAAGTGTGGGCATGGACCATATTGGGCCGTTTACCTTTCAAGCCGTCCGCTGCGCTATGGGTGGGGTTGCGCTGCTTCCCATCATTGCCGTTGCGGACCGGTTTCAAAAGGACAACAAAACCTTCTTCTCCCGGTGGAAAGATCCAAAGTTATGGAAGGCTGCCCTTTTCTGTGGCACTCCCCTGTTTCTGGCTGTGAATCTGCAGCAGATGGGTATTGTAGACACGGACGCGGGCAAATCCGCTTTTCTGACCGCAATGTATATTGTGTTCGTTCCTATCATTGGCATTCTGAGAAAACAGAAGCCCTCAAAATGGATTCCTTTGAGTGTTCTTTTGGGTGTGGCCGGGCTTTACTGCCTGAGCTGTGTGGGTGTGACCAGAATCAGCCAAGGCGACCTGCTGCTGATCGGCTGCGCGGTAATGTTCGCGGTGCAAATCATATTTGTGGACATCTACGCCCCTCAGGTTGACTGCCTGCGGCTGAATTGTCTGAACAGTTTCCTTTGCGCCCTGCTTTCCGGAGCTGTGATGTTCTTTACCGAGACTCCCACCTGGAGCGGCATCAGCGGCTGTATGGGTTCCCTTCTTTACGCTGGTGTCATGTCCATGGGCATTGCCTATTCTCTGCAGATCATCGGACAGAAGTATGTAGAACCTGCCGCCGCTTCCCTGCTGATGAGCATGGAGTCTGTGGTGGCTGTGCTGTCCGGATGTCTGATTCTTAAGGAGACACTGACCGTTTGGGAAGCTGCCGGCTGTGTTTTGGTCTTTGCAGCCATCATCCTGTCCCAGCTGCCGGATAAGAAATCCGCAAGCCGGTCTGCCGGCTGAAACAATGTAATCGTTTTTTAATAACAAGGGCCGTCCGTAAATCACGGGCGGCTCTTTTATGGTGTTCAAATTCATGTTTTATCAGCGGCAATAATCCGCTTCATCGCCTCTACGCCTACACGGATGGCTCTGGCGGTATCTTCTGTCATAGGCATTACCATGCCCAGTTTTTCACGTTCCTGATTCCACACCGCATGGAAACAACTGCCGCAGCGCACACCAAGAGCGGCTGCCACCACGAACAGTGCGGCAGACTCCATTTCGCTGGCTTTGACTCCAAGCCGTTTCCAGCTCTCCCATTTTTGCAGCAATTCCCAGGACACCGGAGAATTCTGAGGGCTGTGCTGCCCGTAGAAAGAGTCCTTACACTGGACAACGCCCACATGGGTGCGGTATCCCAGTGCCTCGGCAGCGGCCTTAAGCGCCGCAGTGACACCAAAATCCGGCACAGCGGGAAACTCAATAGGGGCATACTCCAAAGAGGTATGCTCATACCTCACCGCGCCTGTTGCAACCACCACATCCCCCGGCAGCACATCCAAATGGATACCGCCGCAAGTACCGATACGGATAAAGGTATCCACGCCGATGTTATGCAGTTCCTCCATGGCAATGGCAGCGGAAGGCCCGCCAATGCCGGTAGAACAAACACAGACCTTTTCCCCAAGGAGGGTGCCGGCATAGATGTTATACTCCCGGTTCATACCAACATGTACAGGGTCATCAAAAAAGCTTGCAATCTGCTCACACCTACCCGGGTCTCCCGGCAGGAAGCAATAGCGGCCCACATCCTCCGGGTTGCAGCGAATATGATACTGAGTCCCGATATCCTGCATAAATACACCTCCAAAGTCTGTTATAAAAAGACTATACCACATCGGACAAAGATATGCAAGGCGGCTTTCTCTATGTGTTCTTCTATCTGCTTTTCTTGTTGGAGGTACCGGCCAGATTTGCCTGCAATTTTTCTTCTAAATAAGAAGAAAAATTAGAGGTTCGCCTCCGTCAAGCCGTCGGCGGCAACTGTCCATCGGACAGTTGCATTTAGTTTTTCAAATCTGTCCGCCATACTTCCTTCAACAGGAAAAGAGCACCCCGCTGGGTGCTCTTTTCCTGTTGGAGGTACCGGCCAGATTTGAACTGGCGAATGAGAGTTTTGCAGACTCTTGCCTTACCACTTGGCCACGGTACCATATGAAATTAGGAACGCATTGCGTTCCTAATCTTTTTGGAGCGGGTGACGAGGCTCGCTTGCGTTTTTGCTTACGCAAAAACAGTGGTTCCAGTCGGTCAAGCCCGACATGGACAACAGTCCAC
>JAZSRI010000029.1:0-4453 GCA_045538415.1 Faecousia sp.
GGTCAGACACAGTGCAAGTGTCAAGGACAGAAGAATGATTCGTTTCATGGCTACCTCACTTTCAAAAATGATGACCACCGACCATAGGACGGTGGTCATAGGTAATTTTTAATTACTTCAGAGCCTCTTCGATAGCAACAGCCACGGAAACGGTCATACCGACCATGGGGTTGTTGCCTGCGCCCAGGAAGCCCATCATTTCCACGTGGGCGGGGACGGAGGAAGAACCTGCAAACTGTGCGTCGCCGTGCATACGGCCCATGGTGTCGGTCATACCGTAGGAAGCGGGGCCTGCAGCCATGTTATCGGGGTGCAGGGTACGGCCGGTGCCGCCGCCGGAAGCAACGGAGAAGTACTTCTTGCCCTGCTCCATGCACTCTTTCTTGTAGGTGCCGGCAACAGGATGCTGGAAGCGGGTGGGGTTGGTGGAGTTACCGGTGATGGAAACGTCAACGCCCTCGTAACGCATGACAGCAACACCCTCACGGACGTCGTCACAGCCGTAGCAGTTAACGGCGGCGCGCTCGCCGGTGGAGTAGGGGATGCGGTTAACGATCTTCAGCTCGCCGGTGTAGTAGTCAAACTGAGTCTGTACATAGGTGAAGCCGTTGATACGGGAGATGATCTGAGCGGCGTCCTTGCCCAGACCGTTCAGGATAACACGCAGAGGCTCCTTACGAGCCTTGTTGGCGGAACGGGCAATGCCGATAGCGCCTTCCGCGGCGGCAAAGGACTCGTGACCTGCCAGGAAAGCGAAGCACTTGGTCTCGTCCCGCAGCAGCATTGCGCCCAGATTGCCGTGGCCGATACCGACCTTGCGGTCCTCAGCAACGGAGCCGGGGATGCAGAAAGCCTGCAGGCCAATGCCGATAGCCTCAGCGGCCTCAGCGGCGTTCTTAACGCCCTTCTTCATAGCGATGGCAGCGCCAACGCAGTATGCCCATGCGGCATCCTCAAAAGCGATGGGCTGAATGCCCTTGACGATCTCATAAGGATCAAAGCCCTTGTCAACGCACATCTGGCGGCAAGCCTCAACGGACTCCAGGCCATAACCGGCAAGGACACCATTGATCTTGTCGATTTTTCTTTCGTAACCTTCAAACAAAGCCATTGTTGTGTCCTCCTCTTATTCGTGGCGGGGGTCGATGTACTTGGCAGCGTCAGCAAAGCGGCCGTAGGTGCCCTTAGCCTTCTTCAGAGCCTCGTTAGCATCGTCGCCCTTCTTGATGAAGTCCATCATCTTGCCCAGGTTGATGAACTCGTAGCCGGTGATCAGGTTGTTCTCGTCCAGAGCGCAGCGGGTGATGGAGCCCTCTGCCATCTCCAGATAACGGGGACCCTTGACCTTAGTTGCGAACATGGTGCCCACCTGGCTGCGCAGACCCTTACCCAGGTCTTCCAGGGAAGCGCCCACTGCCAGACCGTCCTCGCTGAACGCGGACTGGCTGCGGCCGTATACGATCTGCAGGAACAGTTCCCGCATAGCGGTGTTGATGGCGTCACACACCAGGTCGGTGTTCAGAGCCTCCAGCAAGGTCTTGCCGATCAGAATCTCGGAAGCCATTGCTGCGGAGTGGGTCATACCGGAGCAGCCCAGAGTTTCCACCAGAGCCTCTTCAATAATGCCTTCCTTCACATTCAGGGTCAGCTTGCAGCAGCCCTGCTGGGGAGCGCACCAGCCGATGCCGTGGGTGAAACCGGAGACATCCTTAATTTCCTTGACCTGAACCCACTTGCCCTCTTCGGGGATGGGAGCGGGACCGTGATAGGCACCCTTGGCCACGGAGCACATATGCTGTACTTCTGCACTATAAATCATGGCAATTTTCCTTTCTTTCAAAAGGCGGTTTTCCGCCTTTGGTTTTATTTCTTTTGAAAAATTCGCATTTTCCGCAACTATTATACTGGCTGGCAGGAGAAATGTCAATCGCAACCAGCAAAAAAAGGGTATTCCGGCGCATATTGCGAAACAATCCGGCAATACTAGGCGTATCACGGAAGCAAAGGAGGAGAAGCTATGAACGACCATGCCAACAAGAGCATTGAGTGCACCGTTTCCCAGTGCGCCCATCACTGCTCCGAAGCTAACTACTGCAGCCTGGACCGGATTCTGGTGGGTACCCATGAAGTAAATCCCACTGAGGATCAGTGCACTGACTGCAAGTCCTTCCGGAAGAAGTGATACACTGCGCGGCAGCAAAAACTGCCGCGCAGATTTGTTTTCCGCAAAGCCCGAAAAATATTGATTTTTCCAGGTATCTATAGTATAATTCATATTTTAGAAACAGTTTCTTTTCTTTTTGGATATAGATTTCATGTTTAATGATGGAGAGTTTACCTATGGATAACTTTGAACAATACTATGTTCCCCAGAAAGTGCCTGCACAAAAGGCATCCCCCTTTGCGGATTCGCCTTATGAGTGCGCGGTTCCGGAACAGGAACAGAAGCCCAAAAAGGTCCGGAAAAAGACGGTGTGGGGAAAGCGTTTGCTGGCTGTGCTGTGCGCCACGGTGATTGTTGTTGTTTGCTGTGGCATCACTGCTGCGCTTGTTAGCCATACATACGAGAAAAATATGGACCAGCTGCGGCTTGAGACACAGCAGAAACTGGCGGCGCTGGAACAGCGGATAGAGGACAAACAGCAGATTCAGCAAATCATAGGGCAGCCTGTGACGGAGGGACTTACCCCTGGGCAGATTTACAATCAAAACGCTGCTGCTGTGGTGCGCATTGAGGCTTACAATAATACAGCTGACGGAACGGCGACGGGAAGTTCCGGTTCCGGTTTCGTGATTTCACCCGATGGCTATGTGGTTACCAATTGCCACGTGATTTCCGGTATGAGTCAGGTGAATGTCCATATAGCCGGACAGGATGAACTCCCCGCGCAAGTTATTGGTGTGGATTCGGATCTGGACGTAGCATTGCTGAAGGTGGAAGGGGAAAATCTCCCCTGTGTGCAGCTGGGCAGCAGTGACGTGATGGAAGTGGGAGAGCAGGTGGTGGCCATTGGGTATCCTCTGGGCAGCAGCAGTGCTTCCTTGACTGTCGGCTATGTCAGCGCCAAGGATCAGGTGTTTACCAGTGGTGGTTCTACCTCCACCATGCTCCAGACCGACGCGGCCATCAACTCTGGAAACTCCGGTGGTCCGCTGTTTAACGGAGCGGGACAGGTAATCGGTATCACCACGGCCAAACTCTCCGGCTACAGCGCCAGCGGCGCCTCTATTGAGGGCGTGGGGCTGGCTATCCCCATGGATGACGCGGCGGATGTTCTTTCCGATTTGAAGGAATTTGGATACACCAGAAGCGCATATCTTGGTATATATGTTATGGATGTGGATGCCTATGTGCAGGCTTACGGTTTGCCGGCGGGCGCATTCATCGATGATGTGGTAGAGGGTTTGAGCGCGGAGCGCGCAGGTATCCGCAAGGGAGACGTAATCGTAGAACTGGGCGGATATAAGGTTGGCAGCTTGGCAGACCTGACCAGTGCCCTGCGTCGTTTTGACCCGGGTGATGAGGTGGTCGTTACCCTTTGGAGGAACGGTGAACAGGTCAAGGTGACGGCTGTTCTGGATGAGAAGCCCAGAGAGGAAACTCAGGAACAGCAGGGTGCGCAGCAGCCGCAGCAGACTGTTCCGGAGGCAGAAATGCCGGAAAATTGGGAGGATTTCTTCTCGTTTTTTGAGAATTTCCCCGGTTTTGGCGGATAATTTAAGAAAGTACTAGCATTTTGGCAAATATATGCTATACTTAAATTTATGCTTTACAAGAAATAGGCATCCGCCTGTTTGGAGGTAATAAATAATGAAAAAAAATGACGCAAACCAACCTGGGAAGAAATCCGGGAAACAAAAGTCTTTGATTGCCCTGTGTTGCGTTCTGGCTGTGATTCTGGTGGTGCTGATTGCGGGTACTGCATACATGGAAAGACTGTTTGGCCTGATGAACAAAAACCCCGATGACGGCCCTATGTCCGCGGACGAATACCAGCAGTTCCTGGAAGATCAGCGCAAGGAGACAGAAGAAATCGACCCAGATGCAACGGTGATAGATCCCGGCAGCATTCTTTGGGAAGACGTGGATCGCCTGGAAGACAGCGAAGAAATTATTAACATTTTGTTGATTGGTCAGGACCGCAGACCCGGTGAGGGCCGGCAGCGTTCCGACGCCATGATTCTGTGCACCATCAACAGAAAGACCAACACCCTGACGCTGACTTCCTTTATGCGGGATATGTATGTGCAGATTCCCGGTTATTTCGACCATAGAATTAACGCCTGTTATCAGATCGGCGGTATGGAACTGCTGGATGCCTGCCTGGAGAAGAACTTTGGTATCCATGTCGACGGCAATCTGGAAGTGGACTTTAATGGATTTGAAAGCATTATTGAAGCCATGGGCGGCGTGGAGATTAATATCACAGAGGCAGAAGCCAACTATATTAAC
>JAZSRI010000143.1:0-4886 GCA_045538415.1 Faecousia sp.
GGGATACTCAGGCTCAGAGGACTCGCGGAATGCTTTCAGTAAACGGATTTTCTCAATCTTGGAACGGTCGGCAGCATAGGTCTTAGATTCCGGTCCGATCAGCAGCAGCGGCTCGCCATCGGCGGGAATCAGGACACCGGCAGTCTCAAAGGAAGGCCAGTAGTTGGAGTAGTAACGAACATACTGGGGCTCTGCCTCATTGCCGTAGCACAGCAACAGGTCATAGCCGGCCTTTTTCATAGCAGCCTGGGTCTTTACAATACGCTCTTTGTACTCATAATCAGGGATAGAAGGTATATTCAACATAATTTTATTCCTTTCCGCACAGCCAGGTGGCAGGATTGTCCACCAGCATGATTTTAATTTCTTCTTGGGTGATACCGTACTCCAGCATCATAGGTACAATATTGGTCAGCAGATGATCGTAGCCCCAGCCGCCGTACATATGCAGCAAATTCTTCAGGCACACGACGCAAGCCAGCAGGATCTGGCGGATATAACCTTCCTCCAGAAGCTTCTTCAGCAGTTCTACCCGCTGGATATCGTGGACAAAGTTACCGTATCCGGAGTTGCGTACTTCCTTGCGGATGTAGTACTCCTTGCCAAAATTGTCAAACTCCACATACACGCCCTTTTTCAGCAAAGTGTGAATGTAGTCCTCATCATTGGTTACGTCGATATGGCTGATGCAGATACTCTCCGGACGCACACCGGCAGTCAGCAGAATATCCGCCGCCTCAATACCGTTCACCGTCCAGGGATTGATATGTACATTGATGGCAGCTCCGGTCTGCTTGTGGGCAATGGCCGCTGCCCGAAGCACACGGCGCTCCTTGTCATCAAAAATCTCGCTAATGCCGATTTCGCCAATATAACCTGCGCAGACCCCATCCACACCCTGAGTCAGTTCCGCTGTCATCAGGCCCGCAATCTGCTCATCGGTCATGGAATCCAATTCCTCCGGATGGGTCTGCCCCACGTAGAAGCCTGTACCCATAATGATATTCAGCCCGGTTTTCCGGGAAATGTCCGCAAGGGCCGCAGGATCTCTGCCGATACCGGGCAGGGACGCATCCACCATGGTATTGCCGCCAGCCTGCTTAAAGAAGGAAATCTCCCGAGCCGCCACTTCCTCGTCCGTCAGCAGCAGGTTGTCTTTCAGAGCATAGCAGTCACGGCTGAGAATGCCCAGATTCCACATTTCTACCTTCTGAGTGGCAGGATCTTCAATACCGGGAACGGGCAGTTCCTGATAAAACGCGGTCAGGTCCAGAAGCACATGCTCATGGGGAGATACCACTCCCAACTGCTCCCGGGAGAGCTTTCCGCAAACACTGTTGATATCCATAGCAGCTCCTCCTTATTCAGGAATTTCTTCGTCGCCGTGTTCAGCCATCCACTCCATGCATGCATCGTATGCCTCATAGTCCAGGTCAGCCATGGTATTGGTATGGAGAACCACGCCTTCCGCCTCCCCTGCCATGATCTTCTCACGGTAGAAGTCCAGCTGCCACTTCACGGCCTCACCGGTAGCCTGTTTATTTTCGCCAAAGTTGTACAGGTAGCAGCCGAACATGCGGCGGGTATCAGGTGTCTGCTTCTTGAAAATTTCAAACTTTTCAGGGATCAGAGGAACGTCCTTTTCCTCCCAAGTCCACATGATGATACCATCAAAAGCATCCATGTAGGGCTGGAATTCCTTATCCTCTTCCTCCTTCAGGCCAAACTGGTTGGTATACAGCACCATCCAGGAGTCCAGTCTGCGGACTTCATTGTTGTGCAAGCGCTCATGAATCTTATGCAAATTCTCCACGGGAATCCGCTTATAACGGATACCGTTCTCATCCTCGGACTTAAAATCGTCAAAAACAACACAGCTGATATTCTTAAATTCCTTTGCTTCCTCGATTACCGGCTCGATCAGTTCAGGATTTTCTCCTGCGGTAAAACACTCCCAGCCCACTTCCTTTAGGGGGCGGAAAGATTTGTTGTACTGACGGCGGTTAACCTTGTAGATCATGGGCACCATGAAAGTCTTGCTGATACCTACATAGGCGCAAAATTCCATGGGTGTCATTCTGGAGGCTTTATCGTTGCCCCAGGAGCTGTTCATGCAGCCTTCCGGATGTCCCCACAGCCAAAAAGTGTCACGTAAACGCATAGTATACTCCTCCCAGTTGGTTTATTAGAGTTTCCACTCCTTAGGATTCCGAGTTTATTATCCCATGGCATCGAGGTAAATTCAATGGGGATTTGCCTACTGGTTTCTGTGATTTGCAACCTCTTTTGAAAAAAGAAAGCATGATACCCCCGGCAAAGCCGGGGGTATCATGCACTTAGTTCAAATTCTATGACCTTTGTCAGCGGGAAACCAGCCTTCTCAGGCCATCACATTTTTATACGATTCACTCCGGCAACCGCAGGCAGGTTATACCTCCACCACCTGAATGTCGCCAACGCCTGCGTTGGTGGGCATATCCTCCCGGGGTTTGGTCAGGCCCTCCACCTTCACCCTTGCCTTGCCATAACCGCCAAAGACAGAGGTATGACCCTTGCCCGCATGGATATCCCGGACCACAATATTCTCCGCATTGGAGTCTTTAAAGTAGACCGCGCAGGCCTGAGGCTCACTCAGGGCCGCAAAGTCCTTATCATTATTCATCTCCAGCTCACATTCATACAGCCGGTCATCGAAATTTTCCTCTGGATAGCCGGCAAAGTACACGTCCCGAATCTGGATGTTCCGCATGGGGCCTTGGGCGAAGTACACCGCGGTACCACCGTGGCCATACATACGCACATTTTCAATCAGCACATCCTTTGCTGTGCAGGACAGGCACACGCCTACCAGACCCCTGCAGGTAACATTTTGCACGGTAATATTATAAGTGTCGCCCAGCTGAGCCATGGAATCCGTACCGTAATAATGACAGGTACCTATACGCACGCCGTAATCCTGAGAGAATTTGTAGACCTCCGGATGGATGGGCACATAATCCTCCGGCTTCATGCCGGGTGCGGGACGGGGATCGGTAGGATCGCTTTCGCAGTCGAACATCAGGTTCTGAATGAGAACATTGTAGACCTTACGGCCGCCGTGGTTTAAAATACGCACAAAGGAATTACGGGTAGTACAGCGCAGATTACGAACAATCACATTGTGAATGGAGTCATCATACCCGCAGCCCTTCATAATGTCTTCCCGGTAGGTGCGCAGGTTAGTCAGTGCCACCACATCATCGCCGGTAACACCGGTCAGGTTCTCGATCAGGAAGTGGGAACAGCCGTTGCGCAGGTCAATGCCATCCTGATTGCGCCAATGGTACGGGCCGTAGAAATCAATGTTCTGAATCTGCACATGAGAGCAGTAGTGGAACACCATGGACCAGTATCTGTGATGGGTAATGTTCAGATTCAGAATCTTCGCCTTTTCCACGTTGATGAAGTTGATCATGCTGTTGTCCCAGGCAGCCTTCAGGCCATACTCTTTATAGTTGTCCTCTGTGGCTCCAGTGTGCTGACCTCCGTCCAACAGACAGTTGCCCATACCGATAATGGAAATATTGCTCTGGCGGCCTGCGCGGGTACAGCCCTCGGGCGTCTCGCTGTTGGAATTGCGGAAAATACAGGTATTGATGCCGTCCGCCTGGCGCAGGTGGCAGTTGTCCAGATAAATCACACTTCCGGTGTGCAGCAGAATCGCTCTGCAAATGTTCCACACCCGGGCGCCGGTTCTCTCATTGTACCGGGGAATGTTCACCGCGTCGCCGGTTTCAGCCGCGGCATCCACCGCCGCCTGAATCATAGCGCTGTCATCTTCCAAATGGGCATAGTAATTGGGATTAAACTTATCGTACATTGTTTTCCTCTCCTTTTTAAATAGAACAGGGGGTTGTTTTTTCATTGGGTAACCGCTTCCGCGGAGAACCTTAAATAACCTCAATACCCAAAATATCGCACAAATTCTTGATTTTCCGGGTCTGGTCTCCCATGGCGATGATATAGTGCTGGCACATAACCTTCTGAGCAAAGGCCTCCACGTCCTCCAGCAAAATCTCCAAGCCGGGCAGCTGGGGCGCGGGCTGGGTCCAGCCTGCCTCCTCCCATTTGCGGGGTGTAATGCCCTCACCGGTGACCATATGCATATAGTACTTATCACCGAAGCTTGTAAGCCTGCACATAGTCAATTTACCGGGGTTGACCTTGGAAACATTCAGAATCCCCTCAGACAATTCACCAAAGGCCGCGGGCATAACCTGCACCTGACCATAGGCCGCCTCGGCAGGAATATAGTCCGGTACGCCTGCCAGCACCCGGTCCTCCATGAACTCATAGAATTCCAGATAGAAGGCGCACTGACCGGTTAGTTCCTTCACCATCAGCTGGGTCACACTGCCCAAGCTGTCATTTTCAGGAACAGTGCATACATCCTCGCAGTCTGCCAGAAGCATAAGAATCGGCGCGGGCGGGAATCCCAGCAGTTTCTTCATGCCGTCTACATCCTTCAGCGATACCGCCCGGTAGCCCCGTTCCCGGACCAGACTCCTGATCGCCAGATAGTAACCCGCCGCCAGCATCAGGCTCTCCTGCTTGGGTTCTTTCAGGAACTTCCACTTTGCCATGGCTTTGTCCACCACTTCCTGCTTCTGTTCCTGGGTGACTTTCAGATAACGCTGGTAAACTTCCAGCATTTCGAAGGTCTCAATTTCCATACCTGTGACCCGCTTAAGGGAGGGGCCGTCAAACATGGTGCCGTACAGGTTCATATCCCGGTAGCCCATAGAACCGATTCTGGCGCTGCGCAGCCTCTGCGCCGCGGCAGCGGCGATAGCATAGTCGGCCACCTTTTTAGAGTTTGTGGGCTTACCGATGATATCATAGATGTA
>JAZSRI010000079.1:0-8688 GCA_045538415.1 Faecousia sp.
TTACAGTGTGTACTGTTTTACGATACGATGCATCTGATCCCACTTCTTTTCCATATCCGCCACCAGCTTCAGCTGGGTACGGCAGCGGTCCAGATTCTGTCCCGGCCTGCTGTTGGCAAAATAGTGGTCTCCGTCCAGGTAATCGGTCAAAAAGCGCAAGCCACATTCCAGTGTCATCAGTTTTGCGCCGGTAGGCATCATTTCCTTCTCCATTTTGTTAAGTCCCGGGCAGGCGGACAGAAAACCCTTTGTGTAAGTCTCGTACAGCGCAAGGCTCATCTCGATCTTATTCAGCTTCCGCTCGTCCTCATCGCCGGTAGCTGCGCCGAAACGGATAGAGTCGCCAAAATCATACAGGCTGAGGCCGGGCATAACCGTATCCAGATCGATTACGCATAGGGCTTTTCGGGTAGCTGCGTCCAGCATGACATTGTTAAGCTTGGTATCATTGTGGGTAACCCGAAGAGGCAGCTGACCGGAACCCATCAGCTCCACCAGCGTACCCGCCTCCCGCTCCCGGGCCAGCACGAACTCGATCTCCGGCTGCACCTGCGCCGTGCGGCCCAAGGGGTCTTTCGCCAGCGCCTCATGAAAGATCCGGTAGCGGTCCGGAGTGTTGTGGAAATTGGGGATGGTCTCTGTGAGGGTGTCCGCCGGGAAATCCTTCAGCATCTGCTGGAAGCGTCCGAATGCCACCGCGCTTTCATAGAAATCCTCTCCGCTTTCCGGTTTCTGCAGGCAGATGGAGTCCTCCACAAACACGTATACCCGCCAGAAGCTACCATCGGTGTGGCGCAGAAAAACATCTCCTGCGTTGGTGTTCGCCAACTGAAGTACCTGCCGTGGATCCTGCGTCTGCCGGCGCAGATATGTGGTGACCAGCCGGATGTTGTTCATCAGTGAGGGAACATCCTTAAAAATATTGTGATTGATCCGCTGGAGAATATAGCGCTTCCCAGTGTCCGTCGCCACAAGATAGGTTTCATTGATGTGTCCGTGGCCATAGCGGTCGCATGTGACGCAGTTGCCCTCCAAGGCAAATTGCTCCAGCACATTTTTAAGGTATTCTGTCATGATGGCGCGCCTCCTTTTTGCTGTTTTCTTTATCCTACCGCCTGACGGTTTTATTTGCAATAGAACGCTCTTAGATTGTGTCGAAATATATAAATTTTACAGCATTATTCATAAACCCCCTTGAAATTTCTCTCTAAATAGTTAAAATAGAAGCAATGGCATGATAGAAAAAAGGAGCTGTGAATCATGATCTACCCAATGATCGATCCCTCATTTTCCCCATACGGCCGGGTAGAGCAGCTGCCGCCCCGGCAGGATCTTGATTCTATACCGTTGGAGGAAAACAGTCACATCTGCCTTTACTGTTTTCCACAGGATACCTTCTGGGATTACGACCGGGAGATGACCATTCTTCTGATTCTGCAGGATGGGCAGTGGAAGCGGTTTTACCTGGACCGGGCAGTTACAATCTACGCAGGAGTATGCTTCGGTTTCTATCCCATGGCCCGGCACAGCGCCATCACAGGCGATGGGTCTGTATTGGCAGAGCCATACCGGGCAGACAGGGTTCCCATCCCGGATCACACACCCCGGCTGCAGCCGCTGCAAATTTTCACCCTGTTCCACCAGACCGGTAACGGCGGCCTGTACTTCCGTGGAGAGCAGCACCCCCCGGTGGAGCTGGTGTATCTGGAAAAGGGTACGCTGCATACCTACTGCGACGGGCAGGACTTCCTGATGCATCCGCATGAAGTCCTGCTGATTGCCCCCGGGCAGTGGCACACCCAGTATGCCGATGAAGATGTACGGTTCCTCACTATATCATTTTTATGGGAAGATCACGATTTTTCCCCTTGGTACAACCAAGTGTTTCCTGCCACCCAGGACATGCAGCGGGCTATCTATGATTTGCTGCAGGAAAACAGCCAATTTCTTGCAGACAGGGATGAGTTCCTCCACGCCCAGCTCAAACTGCTTTTGCTTCGGATTCTGCGGCAGAATATCCACACCGAACAACCCAGACGTCCCTCCCCGGCAGCAGAACAGGCCCACCGGAAAATCCTGAACCAGGCACTGCAGGCGGTATCTGACAAATTCCGGGACAAGCTCACTGTGCCACTTCTGGCAGCAGCAGTGAACGTCAGCCCCTCCCAACTGACCGCGCTGTTCAGAACTTACCTTGGCATCAGCCCGGCAAAATACATCACCCGTATCCGGCTGGAGGAGAGTAAAGTGCTTCTGTCCACCCACCGGATGAGTATCGGTGAGACCTCCGCCCAGTTGGGCTATGCCAGCATCCAGCATTTTTCCCGGCAGTTTAGGGATTGGTTCGGCTGTTCTCCCAGCGACTTTGTAAAAAACCAGTCAATGCAGTAGCCATATCCATTTCGGAATGTGGACATCTCACACCATACACTACCGCGCCCCCGCTTTCCCGCGAAAAAGCCATGGAATCTTTTGATTCCATGGCTTTTTACAGTATTTTACAAATAACCGGTTACTGGGTAAAAGAGGGCGGGTTGACTCTGCTATTGGGGAACGGAGTGTTCTTGGGACTTGGCTCTGACATGGAAAAATACATTTTGGCCGCCTTTGTGGTTCCGAAATCCCGGTTTGAGCCGGTATTTTGCACCTTGTTGAAAGCCTCCCGGAACATAGCGTTATGCGCCTCTTCCCTGTTAAGCAGGAAGTCAATGGTCTGCTTGACCTTCTTGTCACCAATCTGCCGGTACAGGTATTCGTAAACCACCTTGGCCCGCTGCTCCGATGCAATGTTGGACAGCAGATCCGCACACAGGTCGCCGGTGACCGTTACATAGTCCCCGGTCCAGGAATAGCCGGAGGCATTGATCAGTCCGGGGTTCAGCCCCAGCAGTACATGGGACTGGATCTGCCCCGCAGGAACCGCTGCCGCCTCCACATCATGACCGTTGAGCAGATTGATGGTCTGAGCCACCATCTCCATGTGGCTTAGTTCCTCCGCGGCGATGTCCAAAAACAGGTCCTTAATCTCCGGATCTTTGATGCGGAAGCTCTGGGACATATACTGCATGGCCGCCTTCAATTCTCCGTTGGCGCCACCCAGCTGTTCCTGCAAAAGAGCCGCATACTGGGGATTGGGCCGCTCCACTTCCACAGGGTTAAAAAGCATTTTTTCATGTTTAAACATAAGCAAACCTAACCTCACTTTCTGAGGTTAGGTTTGCCCAAACATTTCTTATTTATACTCCGGTTAAGCGGTACATTTTTAGTATTTACAGACCCTTTCAACCCAGTGTCGCCGGAATTAGAAGTCGTAGTCAACTACTACCTTTTCGCCGGTCTTGAAGGACTCCACGATAGCAAGACAAACAGAAACGGTGGATGCGCCCTCCACGCCGTCAGTGGTAACAGGCTTGCCCTCCAGAATTGCCTTACAGAAATCGGAAACCTCACCGCCCACATTGTGGTTATTGATGTCCACAGGAACCTTGATCTCAATGGTCTGCTGGCTCATATCACGGAATGTCTCATCATCTGTAAATTTCTCCTTAAACAGGGAGATGGTGTTAGACTTATTATCAAATATGATGGTACCCTTAGTGCCATACACAGCAGAGCGCATGGTGTATTCACGCTTGCAGCCGGTGGAGGTCATAACCTTGCCGATAACACCGTTGGGCAGCTTCATAACCGCCATGCAGCAGTCGTGGATGGGCCAATCTACCAGGGACTTGTTGTTAGCGTAAGCAAATACCTCGATGGGGTTGCCCGCAATCATGCGAACCAGATCCACCGCGTGGCAGCCGCCGCCAATGATGGGCTCACGTTCGGGGGTAACACGCCAGCCGCCGGTACCGCCGATAGCGGAATAGTCATGGGCATACTCAGACTCAATCATAAACAGCTCGCCAATGACGCCTTCCTCAACCATACGCTTGACCGCCACGAAAGCAGGTGTATATCTACCCACCTGGCCAACCATCAGCTCTTTGCCGCACTCCCTGGCCACGCGGATCATTTCCTTACATTCGTCCAAATTCAGAGACATGGGCTTTTCACACAGCACATGCTTGCCTGCCCGCAGGGCAGCCACTGCCACCTCTTTATGTACCTGATCGGGCAGAGGCAGGGTCACTGCATCAATGTCATCTCTGGCCAGCAGTTCGTTGTAGTCGGCATAGACATCATCAATACGGAACTTCTTCGCCACTTCCAGTGCCTTTTCATAATTACTGTCACAGACTGCCACAGCCTCTGCGTTATGGATTCTCTTGATTCCCTCCAGGTGGTAATGGGCGAAATCACCGGAACCGATAACACCCAAGCGTAATTTTTCTTTCATAACGTCCTCCTTGTGTTCATTTGTAAATTAATGAATATTTTAATATTCTTATTTTTTATTCATCGCCATTTGCTGCGCTTCAATAGCCAGTTCAATGGCCCTGAAGCCCCGCTCTTGATCCATGGCTGTTTCGCTTCTGTCCCGGCAATCCGCCAGCAAATTCTCAAAAAACGGAAGTTTTACCTTGCCGTGCACATTTTCCCGGAATTCTCCCTGCTGTGTTACCAGATATACATTACAGCCGTCTTCCCCCCTGGTGATATCACAGTTTTTCCGCAGTTCCAGATATCCCAGCGTACCTACCACAAAAATCCGGGAGTCACCCCAGGACTTCAGTCCATCGGGGGTAAACCAGTCCACTCGGAAATATCCGGTTGCCCCGTTATCCCCGGTCAGGGCACAATCTCCAAAATCATCCCAATTGGAGTATTGTCCATGATTGTAATTGGAAACCCTTCCCATATCTACGGCAGCAGTGTCTGCGTCAGTCAGTTCCAAAAACTGGTGGATCTGGTGACACACCAAGTCGATCAAAATACCGCCGGTATACTCCCGCTTAAAAAACCACTCCGGGCGGGATGCTTCATTGAGCCTATGGGGCGCGGCACCGTTTACGTGGATCACCTGCCCGATCTGACCTTGCCGGATCACCTGTTTGGCATAGGCAACCGCACTGTCGCAGAGGCTCTCACCATAGTAAATAAAGCACTTTCTCCCAGTGCGCTCACAGGCTTTGCGCATATCCGCAACCTGTTCCAGCGTAATCGCCGGAGCTTTATCCACAAAGTAGTCTTTTCCCGCATCCATGGCACGAACTCCGATTTCCGCCCGATGGGAGGGAATCGCCGCGGACGCAATCAGCTGGATATCCTGTTTTTCAATGACCTCATCCTCACTGGCGCACACTTGCACCCCGGGAAAGGCATTGCAGAATTGCGCCAGCAATTTTGCATCGGCATCATATACGTACTTGAGCTGGGCGCCGGCGGCAATGAGTCCCTGGCACATCATGGAGATATGGCCGTGGGCCAATCCTACCGCGCCAAACGCAATTGGGCGCACAGAATGCTTTCCGTTATTCTTCATCTGATCTGTGGCAAAATCACACTGTGTCACAGCTTCTCCACCAGCCCTTCAAACTCAGGATAATCGGAGAGAATCTTTTCCTCCTGATAGCACTTCATCATCAGCTCGTCCAGACCCTCCACATACAGCAAATGGCCACCGTCATTGACAATCTGCTGCACACGATCATTCCGCACATTATAAATTGGGTTTTCCTGCACCATTTCCACACACCGCACCTGAGGGGCAGCTGCCGCCACACCGCAAGGCGGGATATAGCCGTCTTTCCCCGCGTTTTCTATTGCGGTATAGATTTTCTCGTTGATATTACCAGAGGGTGAGCCGTATTCCTTTGTGGTACCATCGGGAAAATAACCTGTAATTTTCTGGTCTTTTCCCTCACATCTTACCACGCCCTTTTCGAACCGGTACTCAAAAATAGGGCCTGCGCTCTCCCTCACCGCGTGAGACGCCAGGTAAAGTCCCGGTGTGCCATCTGCCAACCGCACACGCATGGCCACTGTGTCAAAGTTCTCGATCTGGTTTACACGCAGCAGATTACAGGTCACAGCGGTGACCTCGTTGCTTTTTCCAACCGCCCCTCCGGTCACATACAGCATGTTATGCAGATAGTGGGCAGTGGCATTGTTCAGCACGCTGTCGTTGATGATTTCACCGTCGGCAGCGCGGATTTTGCCGCCCCAGCCGCTTCCTCTTGTGAAATACTCTTCTGTCCTGGGCCAGCACACCATGGTCTTCATAAACACCGGCGCGCCATAAAGTCCATCCATAATATCCTGCTTTAATTCCAATATGGATTTGGCGTAGCTCCACTGATAGCCGATCATTACGAACCTTCCGCTGTCGGCCATGGCCTGCTCTAAAACCGCTTCATCCGCGGAAACACCGGACAGAGGCTTCTCGCACATGACGTGAGAACCGTTGCGCAAGGCGCAAAGGATCTGCTGGGTGTGCAAATGAATAGGCGTGGTAATGATGGCCAGATCCGCCGAATGTTCTTCGTAGAACGCTTCCATGGTCTTGTAATAGGGAACTCCCATTTCCGCAAGAACGGGGTACAGCGGGCTTCTCTGGCTGCGGGAGACCATGCCCACAATTTCAAAATTCGGATTTTCCTGACGCAAAAGATCATTCAGATACATAACGGCAAAGCCACCTATGCCCACCGCAAGAATTTTCACCTTACCCATAGTACCACCCTTTCCGTATACACGCATTTTTCCGGTTTCGGATCAGTCTCCCACGCGCGCACTGTTTTCATTGGTCTCATATTCCCCCGGGCATGTCTTTAACCGGTATTTCTCCGGTGTCATACCCTCATATTTCTTAAAAACCTGGTAAAAATACTGCACATTATTCCCAAAACCAGTCTGCTCGGCAATGCTGCTGATTTTGATTTCTGGGGTGACGGCCAGCAGTGCCTTTGCCCGTTCCATACGAACCTTGGACAGATACTCCCGAAAGCGCAATCCAGTGAACTGAAAAAACTGTTTGCCCACGTACTTCACATTCATATAAATCACATTATCCGCTAACATTTGCAATGTCAAATCTGCCTCATCAAAGTGAGTATTCACGTAATTTATAATAATTGCGATATAATTCTCTGGATTCTCCTGACATGCTATCTGCGGCAGAATCTCCCCCAGCAAATCCAGCAAACACGCTCTATCGTTCTGAATTTTATAAAGTTTCTGCAGAAGTATCCACAGATTCTGGGTTAAATCACAC
Source organism: Faecousia sp. (assembly GCA_045538415.1). Classification (GTDB taxonomy): domain Bacteria; phylum Bacillota; class Clostridia; order Oscillospirales; family Oscillospiraceae; genus Faecousia. The sequence continues at coordinate 7,157 of JAZSRI010000079.1, forward strand.
CTTGTCAACAGGCGGGTTCCAACCTCCCGCAGCACACTCAAGTCCTCAATGCCGCTGCAAAGCTGCTCCAGTGTTTCTCTGGATAACGTGCCAGTCTCGCTTTGTACGCGGTCGATTTTCTCCTCCAGCTGATTGATTTGCTGCTTGCGAATGACCGTGTTTCCGCTTTCCCGTTCCTGTTGCTTAATAGCGTTGCAGCATTTATCCAGTGCCGTTCTCAAAGCCTCCTTGGAACAAGGCTTTAATAAATATTCCTGTACACCCTTGGATATGGCCTCCCGGGCCAGATCAAACTCCGCGAAACCGGACAGGACGATGGATTGTATTAGCGGATACATTTTCTTTGCCTGACTCACCAGCTCAAGGCCATCGAGAACAGGCATTTTAATATCGGTAATGATAATATCCGGTGTTTCTTCTGTTATCAGTTCCATCGCCTCAACACCGTTGGAGCAGCAACCAACACAGACCAGATCCATCGCTTCCCAGTCTATCATTTTTACAATGCTGTTTCGGATAAGTTCTTCATCATCTACAATCAATACTTTCTGCAAGATTTATACCTCCCTTATCCGGTGTCTTTGGTATACGGATAACCATAGCCATCTTGCCATCTTGCCTGGAAACAGACAAACCGTACTGCTCTGAAAAGGCTAGCTGAAGCCGTTTGTGAATGTTTGTCAACCCAATCCCATGGCTACTATCCTTAACGCTCTGTAAAACGTTTTGAAATTGTTCCTGGGTTATTCCGGGACCGTTGTCAGAAATAACAATGCGTGCATCCTTTTCATCCAACTGGCAGCTGATTTCGATGCAACAAGGCTCCAATATCTCCTCCAATACATGTGTTACACAGTTTTCAACAATCGGCTGAATCGTGATGGGCGGTATGAGCAGGTTTCTGCCTTCCTCTGGAATATCTATAGATACCAGCAAACGTTCCTTATACCGGGTTTTCTGGATATACAAATAGTCTTCCACCATTTCCATATCTTCACCTACGGAAATCAGCGTCTTTGTCTGGGAGATTGTTTTACGGAGCATATTCCCCAGACGTTCGATCATGTAGGCAACATCCTCAGCATTTTCTTTATATGCCATAGCTGAGATTGTGTTTAAAGTATTAAAAAGGAAATGGGGCTGAATCTGCTTTTGCAGCTGTCTGAACTGGGCATCCTTCAAATGCAGCTTGCTGTCATAGTACGCTGCTGTGACCGTCTGATAATCTCTCAGCATGCGGTAAAAATGACGGTACAGTCTGGCAATTTCGTCATGTCTGTTCGCATAGGGTAAAATGTCCACTTTGCTGGGTATTATGCCCGTACCAACCTTGTCCATACGCAGCACCAATGTGCTTAATTCTCTGGTAAAGCTATGGATCAGCACCAGTCCTCCCGCGCACGCCAGCACGCCAACAATTATCAGACTGAGGACACCTTGAAAAATTGTTTCTTTAATCGCTTCTTCAATTGCCTCATAGGATGTGGTAGTCAAAAACCGCAGGTTCATCCGTTTCGACGAAGATGTCACAA
>JAZSRI010000074.1:0-7538 GCA_045538415.1 Faecousia sp.
GCAGCCGTTGACCACGCCCTCGTCGCTCACCGGACCCGGCACGCCGATGCCGATGCCCAGAATGTCCTCCCGGCAAATATGGTTTTTCTCCACATAATCCAAAACGGAGCGGGCAATATCCGGCAGAATCTGCCGTCCGCCCTCTGCTGTAACCGTGGGAATCTCCCACTTGTGTAACATCTGCCCCTGTTCGTCAAAATAGGCGATCTTTACCGTGGTTCCACCCAGATCCACGCCAAAACCATACTTCATAACCATTTCCCCTGTTCTTTCTGTTACGTCTTTAGTGGGCGCCCTCCAGGGGACGCATGACGCCAAAGGCATCAAAGCGGGTATCATACAGCTCCGTCACAAATACCAGATTCACATCCGGATCCGGCAGACCGGAATTTGCCGCAATATCCGCCGCTTCCGACGGCTCTACATTTTCCATATACAGGCGGGTTCTGCCCTCGGGCAGCGTCCAGTTTCCGCTGCCGGTGAACGATACACCAAAATAGGATGTGCCGCAGCTTTTTACCAGTGCCGCCGCCGCGGCGGACAGCGCCTCGGTTTTATTGCCGTTATACAAAATAGAGTCGGTCTGGGGGAATCTAAACTCCGTAAGAACCACTTCATCAAAGCCCAGACCCTTCAGTTCCTGAATAATATCCACAATATAGGCTCTGGTGCCGCCGCTGTCCGGATTGAGCCAGTAACAGCCGCCGTCATCCTGGTAAAGATATCCGCCGGAGGAATGGGGAACACCGTCGGGCACATGGTTCAGGCCGTACTCGTAATCCCGCAGGGCAGGGAACCGGGCAATGGTATACATGCCGCTGCTGTCCAGATACTCCAAAAGGGCATCCATCGCCGCCGGGTCGATCTTGCTGCTGCGCCGCCCTGACACCTGAGAGGAATAGAAGAAATCACCGTAGATATTCTTCACATCCATCATCACAGGCGTACCCTTGGGCAGGGCGGCAATCTGCGCCCGCACCTCATCCACACCGTTTCTAAGGGCTTTCTCATCCACATAGTAGCCTACCAGCCGTGTCAGCTCCGTGTTGGGGGTGATGGCGTTTTCGCCCTCATTATAATAAATGGACACCGTCTCCTGCTCCGGCTTTTCCGCCAGCTGTCCCTGCTGCAATACCGGGTCCTTCTCAAAATCCAGCACCGCGCCCTGATCCCGGGTGTAGACCACAAACCGCTGCAGCCACAAATACCAACAGCCCAGCACCAGCACCACCGCCACTGCCACAATCAGCAGCACCGTCAGCACCCGTTTCAGGATTTTCTGCATTCGGTAGGGTATCTTCATGCCTGTTTTCCTTTCTTTGCCTGCAGGCAGCGCCAATCCTCCTGCTCTTTTGTACCGGTGACGGTAAAGCCTGCTTTCTCCAGCGCCGCCGTTACATCCGCCAGACGCACATCCAGAATGCCGGAGCAGATCAGCACCGTATTTTCCTTCACAAACCGGGGCAGCACCGGGGCCAGCCCGATGATCACATCCGCCACGATATTCACCAGCACCAGGTCATATTCCTGCCGCGCCAGCCGCTCCATCAATTTCTTATCCGCCGTCACATTGCCTGTCATGGCGGTGAACGCCGGACTTCCCATGCCGTTATAGGCCGCGTTCTCCCGGGCAATGTCCTCCGCCTTGGGGTCAATATCCACGCCCACAGCACTCTGCGCCCCCAAGCGCAGCGCCGCTATGGACAAAATACCGCTGCCGCTGCCCAGATCCAGACAGCGCATGCCCGGCCTTGCTACTTCTTCCATAGCGCGCATCACCATCTGGGTAGAGGGGTGAGCGCCGGTACCAAAGGTAAGGCCCGGGTCTAAAATTACCGGTAGCCGGTCCGGGAAATCTGCCGTGTCACACCAATAGGGCAGCACCACCAGCTTTTCTCCCACGATCTGGGGCGGATAGTTCTCCTTCCAGCCTTCCTCCCAGTCTGTTTCCGCCATGGCTTCCACACGGAGGGAAAGACTCCCCATAGCAGGATCTGTCCGCAGACGGTCCAAAATCCCGTCAAGGCGGGCAAGTCCCACCTCCTTGTCCTGCTCCTGCAGGTACAGCTTAATACGGGAAAGCCCCTGCAGCTTCTGCTGCAGCTGCTCATCAATATAGTCCCAGTAGCCCCGGTTCTGGTCCAGAAACTGCTCAAATTCCGCCTGGTCTTCTAATACCAAATCCTCAAACCCGCCGGCGGTCAGCGCAGCGGCCACATCCTCAATGGTGGCGGCATTGGTCCCCACCGTCACTTCAAACCAACTCATAAGCATACTCCTCACGGTACATCTTCGTCTATTCTATCGCAAATAAAAAAGATTGACAACCTCTAAGGGTGTAAATTTTTTGGGAACCTCTATCTATTTCTGAGATTTTCATATATAATAAGGAAAAATTCCCTTTTAGGAGCTTTTATGATTACTACCATTTCCCTTTTCCCCGGCATTACCCTGCGGTGCTGCCGGGACACCCGCTTCAAGCAGGCTGCCATGAGCATCCAGTTTCTAAGAAAAATGGAAAGTGGGGAAGCTTCCCTGAACGCCTTGCTGCCCGCGGTGCTGCTGCGGGGCTGCGCCTGCGCGCCGGACATGCGGGCCATCACATGGAAGCTGGACGACCTGTACGGCGCGTCCGTGGGGACACTGGTGCGCCGGGTAGGTGACTACCAGACCACCGGCCTGTCCTGCGGCTTTATGGAGGATGCCTATGCCCTGCAGGGCGATGCCATATTAGAGCCTATGGCGCAGTTTCTCCGGCAGCTCCTGTTCCAGCCTGTGCTGGCGGACGGGGTATTCCGGGCGGACTATGTCAGCAGTGAGCAGAAAAACCTGGTTTCCGCTATAGAATCCATGCTCAACAACAAGCGCTCCTATGCCAATGCCCAGCTGATGAAGGATATGTGCCGGGAAGATTCCTTCGGCATCCCCCAGTTCGGCACAGTAGAGCAGGTGCGTGCCATTACTCCCCAGCAGCTGTACCGGCACTATCAAACGGTGCTGCGGGAAAGCCCCATCCACATTTTCTACGTGGGCGCGGCCCAGCCGGAGGACGTGGCTAAGCTTCTGAAGCCTGTATTTGCCGGACTTTCCCGTCAAATCTCTGACCTGCCGCAGCAGACCGGCTTCCATCCCTCCCAAAGCACCTGCCGGACGGAGGTGATGGACGTGGCGCAAGGCAAGCTGTGCATGGGCTACTACACCCCCATCACCCTGCGCCACAGCCAGTTTGCCGCCATGCAGGTGTGCAACACCCTGCTGGGCGCGGGCATGACCAGCAAGCTGTTCATGCAGGTACGGGAAAAAATGTCCCTGTGCTATGACATCGGCTCGTCCTACCACGGCAGCAAGGGTATTTTAGTTGTATCCGCGGGCATTGACTTTGACAAAGAGGAACTGGTGCGGGCAGAAGTCCAGCGCCAGCTGCAGCTTTGCCGGGAGGGAGAATTTACCCGGGAGGAGCTGGTATCCGCCAAGGAGCAGCTGCTGACCCAGCTCCGGGCCATCCACGATGCCCCCGGCTCTATTGAAAACTACTACGCCACCGCCGCTCTGAGCGGTCTTAACCTGACGCCGGAGGCATATATGCAGGCAGTTCAGGCAGTGACCGATACCGATATAAAACAGGCAGCCCAGAGCATGACGCTGCAAAGTGTGTACTTCTTAAAGGGGGAACAGGAATGAAAAAACATGTGTATCCCCGGCTGGGTGAGGAAGTGTTCCGCACAGTCCTCCCCAATGGGCTGACCGTGGTCATTGTCCCCCGCCCCGGCTTTACCAAAAAGCTTGCCTATTTTGTCACCGACTTCGGCGCGATTCACACGGAATTTACACTGGACGGAGAACCGTTTCAGGTACCTGCGGGAATTGCCCACTATTTAGAGCATAAGCTCTTTGACATGCCCGGGCGGGATGTGACGGCAGAGTTTGCCGCTCTGGGTGCTGTCCCCAACGCCTTCACCAGCTACGACATGACCGCCTACTACTTCTCCTGCACCGAGAATTTCCAGCAGGCGCTGGAGCTGCTGCTGGAATTTGTGTCCACACCTTATTTCACAGCGGAGAGCGTACAGAAGGAGCAGGGTATCATCGGTCAGGAAATCGGCATGAACCTGGACAACCCCGACTCCCGGATGTTCGAGCAGCTGATGGAAATCATGTACACCCGCCATCCTGTACGGATTCCCATTCTGGGCACAAAGGATTCCATCGCCCAAATCACTCCGGAGCTGCTCACCGCCTGCCACCGGGCCTTCTACCGGCCGGACAACATGCTGCTGTGTGTGGTTGGCGATGTGGACAGGGAGGCGGTGGTTGCCGCCGCGGAAAAGCTGGCCCCATCCTCCGCACCTCCTACACAGGCGGCGCGCCGTTGGCAGGAGCTGCCGGATTGCCCCCAGAAGCTGGTCACCGCCTCCATGGAAGTGGCTATGCCCATGTTCCAGCTGGGCTTTAAATGTCCGGCGCTGGAGCGGGGTGCGCAAGCCGTCCGGACGGAGATTACCGCGGAGCTTGCGGCGGAGGCCCTCTTTGGAGAATCCTCCCAGCTGTATATGCAGCTTTACCAGGACGGTCTGATTGACAGCTCCTTTGGGGGTGGCTTTGAGACCATTGAGGGCATGGCCATGCTCCCCGCCTCCGGTGACAGCGATGACCCGGAGGGAGTACAGGCCGCCATTTTGCGCCGGACACAGCAGCTGCTGCAAGAGGGGATCGGGCAGGAGGAATTCCTGCGGATGAAGCGCAGCGCCATGGGCCGGCGTATCCGGGCGCTGGACAGCTTTAACTCCGTGTGTTTCCGGGTGTGCGCCTACCATTTCTCCGGCTTTGACTATTTTGACTTCCCCGCCATCTACCAGGATATCACCGTACAGGACGTGCTGGATTTCCTTGCCGCCGCGGTGACAGAGGATTCCATGTGCATGAGCATTATCTATCCAAAGGAGGAAACGCAATGAGATACACAACCATCACATTTCCCGGTCTGGGGCTGGAGCTGAATCCCCCCAGGGGTTTCCAGATTGGTTCTTTTGAGGTGCATTTTTACGGTGTGATTATCGCCCTCGGCCTGATTCTGGCCGTAGTCTACGCCCTGCGCCGGAAAGAACAGTTCGGCTTCACCGAAGATGACCTGATGGACGGGGTGCTGACCATTGTCCCCTTTGCCATTCTCTGCGCCAGAGTCTATTACTGCGTGTTTTCCTGGGCAGACTATGCCGACAACCCCATCAGCATCCTCTACATCTGGGAGGGCGGCCTTGCCATTTACGGCGGCGTTTTGGGCGCACTGGTGGGCATTCTGGTATACACCAAAGTAAAAAAACTGAGCGCTCCGGCCCTGTTTGACATGGTAGCCCTGGGCTTTCTCATCGGCCAGTGTCTGGGCCGCTGGGGCAATTTCTTCAACCGGGAGGCCTTTGGCGCGGAAACGGACAGCTTCCTGCGGATGGGTCTTTACAACGCCTTCACCGGGCAGACCTTTTACCACCACCCCACCTTCCTGTACGAGTCCCTGTGGAATCTGACAGGTTTTGTGCTTTTGCATTTCCTGTCCAAAAAGCGCCAGTATGACGGCCAGATCGCCCTGGGTTACGTGGCATGGTACGGGCTGGGCAGAGCATTTATTGAGGGGCTGCGCACCGACAGCCTTTACTGGGGCACGCTTCGGGTCAGTCAGGTGCTGGCGGCGGTCAGTTGCCTACTGGCAGTAGGACTTTTGGTCTGGCAGGCTTTCCGCCCCCACGACAAGAACAACCTTTTTGTTCATCGCAGAGCTGCTGCAAAAGAAGAAGCAGAACAAGATGGTCAAGATAAAACCGCAAACTAATCATGTAAAAAAAGCCGGGGACAGAATTTCTGTCCCCGGCTTTTTTATCAGCATTTTCAATACCTTAACCGGTTAACTAAATTGATCAAAAGCTACAAATAAAATAGGTGTAATTTGTATATTACATCAATTGAAATCGCAAGAAAATTCTTTTAGAATGATATGTAAGCTAGGGTGGCAGTATGTGCTTCGCCGAAAATGGGTCAAACTTCCCCGCCGGTATGCCTTTGCCTCCCTCCGGGGTCTGGGATGACCGGCCCCAAACTTGCCCGCAAGGGCGCATTCACCTATCCACACTGCAAAACATTATTATTTATTTTTTGGAGGTATTTACTATGGCAGGCGGTCCCGGATCTTATGTATTTGGCGCGGAAGAAAAGAAAGAATTGATGGACGTTATTGAGAACGCTTCCCTGTTCCGTTACGGCACCCCCGGTGTTGACGGCTTCCAGGGCAAGGTCGCTACCTTTGAAAAGGAAATCGCTGAGCAGCTGGGCCACAAGCACGTGGTTGCCACCAGCTCCGGCACCGGTTCCCTGATGTGCTGCCTGGCAGCTCTGGGCATCGGCATGGGCGATGAAGTCATCGTTCCCGGCTACACCTTTATCGCATCCATCTCCACCATCGCTATGATGAACGCTGTCCCTGTTCTGGCTGAGATCGATGACTCTTTGACCATCGACCCCACCAAGATCGAGGCTCTGATCACTCCCAAGACCAAGGCCATTATGCCTGTTCATATGCTGGGCAACCCCTGCAAGATGGACGAGATCATGGCTATCGCTAAGAAGCACAACCTGTACGTCATCGAGGACTGCTGCCAGGCTGTTGGCGCCCGCTACAAGGGCAAGGCTTGCGGCACCATGGGCGACATGGGCGCATACTCCCTGAACGTGTTCAAGACCATCACCACCGGTGACGGCGGCTTCGTTGGCTGCTCCGATCTGGAACTGCACGAGCGTGCATTCGGTTACCACGACCAGGGTCACAAGCCCTCCCGTATGGGTGTTGAGGTTGGCAACCGCTCCATCGTTGGCGTTAATATGAGAATGAACGAGCTGTCCGGCGCTGTTGCTGTTGCTCAGGGCCGTAAGCTGCCCAAGCTGCTGGAGACCCTGCGTTACAAGAAGGGCCTGCTGAAGGCTCAGCTGCAGGGCCTGCCCGGCGTTGGCTTCCGTACCATCAATGACGAGGGCGAGTGCGGCACACTGCTGACGCTTCTGTTTGAAACCAAGGAAAAGGCCGCAGCCTTCTGCGCCAAGGCCGGTACTTCCGTCATTGCCCGCTCCGGTTGGCATGTCTACAACAATATGGAACAGATTCTGGAGAAGAAGACCTGGACCGCAAACCATCCCTTCCATAATGCTGAGCGTACCTATGCCAAGAACATGCTGCCCGCTACCGACGATATTCTGGAGCGTGCCGTGAATATCTCCGTAGGCGTTGTGGATAAGGGCCTGGGCGCCGGTACCGGTATCAATATCAACTCTACTGAGGAAGAGATCAAGCAGGTTGCTGAAAATATCCGTCAGATCATTCTGTCCCTGTAAGCAGGAGGTATTATCATGGAGAGAGTAAAGGTTGCCGTGATCGGCTGCGGCTCGATCAGCGATAAGTATATGACCAATATCACCTCCGGTAAGTTCAGCATTTTGGAACTGGTGGCCTGCCCCGACTTGAATGCCGCTGCCGCACAGGCAAAGGCGGAGAAGTT
>JAZSRI010000142.1:0-10316 GCA_045538415.1 Faecousia sp.
AAGAGTAAGTTTGAGGATCAGGCGCTGAAGTGGGATTCTCCCTGGGGAGTCGGCTATCCCGGCTGGCACATTGAGTGCTCCTGCATTTCCATGAAGCATCTGGGCGAGGATATGGATATCCATGCCGGCGGCATCGACAATGCCTTCCCCCACCACACCAATGAGATTGCCCAGTCGGAAAGCTTTTTGGGCCACAAGTGGTGCAATTACTGGTTCCATGTACACCATTTAAATACGGACACCGGCAAAATGAGCAAATCCAAGGGAGAATTCTTAACCGTTTCTCTTCTGGAGAGCAAGGGCTATGACCCCATGGCTTATCGGCTGTTCTGCCTGCAAAGCCACTACCGCCGGAATCTGGTGTTCAGCTGGGAAAACCTGGACAACGCAGTGGTTGCCTATGACAAGCTGATTGCCAAGATTGCGGCCATGGAACAGACCGGTACTGTGGACGAGGAAGGCCTTGTAAAGCTGAAAGAGCGGTTTGTCGGGGCGCTGAACGGCGATTTGAACACCTCTCTTGCAATCACCGCTGTGTACGATGTGCTGAAGGCGAAAGTCAGCGATGCTACAAAGCTTGCTGCCCTTGCGGATTTTGACAAGGTGCTGAGCCTTGACCTGCTGGAAGCAGCGGATGCCCTGCGGAAGAAGAATGCACAGGAGGCTGCCGCTTCTGCCGATCCCGAGATTGATGCCCTTGTAGCAAAGCGTACTCAGGCCAAGAAGGAAAAGAATTTTGCTGAGGCTGACAGGATCCGAGACGAACTGAAGAACAGAGGTATCGAAATTATTGACACCCCCCAGGGTACGAAATGGAGAAAAGTATGAAACTGCTGATTCTCGACGGTAACAGCGTTATCAACCGAGCCTATTTTGGAGTCAAGCCCCTTACAAACCGTGATGGGCTTTACACCCATGCCATTTTCGGTTTCCTGAATATTCTTGAAAAGGTGGAGAAAGAGGAACAGCCAGAAGCGGTGTGCGTTGCTTTTGACCTTCATGGCCCCACATTCCGGCATCTGAAATACGATGGATATAAAGCCAACCGTCACGGCATGCCGGAGGAACTAGCCATGCAGATGCCTGTGATGAAGCAGGTACTCAGAGCCATGAATATCCCCATCTATGAGTGTCAGGGCTGGGAAGCGGATGATATTATAGGAACAGTGGGAAAAATCTGCGGAAACAATGATTGGGAATGTGTAATCGTCACCGGTGACCGGGACAGTCTGCAGTTGATTGATGACCATGTGCATGTGAAGCTGGTCATTTCAAAACCCGGTCAAACTACCGCAACCCTCTATGACAGGGAAACCTTCCGGCAGGAATATGGTTTTGAGCCGGAACGAATGGTAGATCTCAAAGCCCTTATGGGTGACAGCTCGGATAATATTCCTGGTGTGGCAGGTGTTGGTCCCAAGACAGCTACGGAGCTTCTTTTGAAGTTCGGTAACCTTGACGGAGTATATGAGAATTTACAGGATTCCTCTATTCGTCCCAAGCTTCGGGAAAAGCTGGAAAATGACCGTGAAAACGCTTACCTTTCTTATGATTTAGCAACAATCCGTACAGACGCACCTGTGGACTTTGCGCCTCAGGATGCCATTATCCAGCCCTATAACCGTAAGGAACTCTATGATTTATTTGTCCAGCTTGAGTTTGTGAAGCTGATTGATAAATACGGGATTCGGGATGCCGGTATTGACGTTAAGCCGATACAAGCAGATGTAAAAGCCTTGGGTTGTATATCCTGTCTGCCGGAGAGTGGAGATTGCAGTGTTTATGTTTCCCCGGACGGTTCTCTGGGAATTGCCTGTGCGGACGGTGTGTGCACCTTTACGCCTATGGAGGCCCAGATGCTTTCTGCACTTCCCGAGGGCAGCCATATCTGCCACGATATGAAAACCACCATGCATGTCCTTGATGATCTTGGTGTGGGCTTTAGTAAGTTTTCCTTTGATACAGCTCTTGCGGCCTATGACTTAAACCCGTCCCAGTCCGATTATCCTGTGTCTAAATTGGCTACCAATTTTCTTGGGATTACAGTGGATGACGGCGATGCCGGCGCCTGTGCGGAAGCCCTCTGGCATCTGAAGCCTGTGTTGGAGGCAGAATTGGAACGTCAGGGGATGATGGACCTTTATAACCAGATTGAAATGCCCCTGTGTCCTGTGCTTTACAGTATGGAAAAAGGGGGTGTTGCCATAGACAGGCAGCAGCTTACCCAGTTTAGACAAATGCTGGGGCAGCGGATTGAAGATTGTGAGAAGATTATCTATTCCTACTCAGATGGCCCGTTTAATATCAATTCCACAAAACAGCTTGGGGAACTGTTGTTTGAAAAACTTGGACTTCCCCCTGTGAAGAAGACAAAAACAGGCTATTCCACCAATGCAGAGGTATTGGAAAAGCTTAAGAGCAAGCACCCCATTATCCCTGCCATTATGGACTACCGGATGCTCACCAAGCTGAAATCCACCTATGCAGATGGCCTTATCAAGGTGATTGAGGAAGATGGACGTATTCGTACGACTTTCCAGAACCTTGTGACAGCTACAGGCAGACTATCATCCACAGAACCCAATTTGCAGAACATTCCGGTTCGCACTGACCTTGGGGCTGAAATACGGAAAATGTTTATTCCAAAACCCGGCTGTGTACTTGTTGACGCGGACTACAGTCAGATCGAACTTCGTGTCCTTGCCCATATTGCTGATGATACCGTGATGCAGCAGTCTTTCAACGCGGGTATGGATATTCACACGGTAACAGCGGCCCAGGTGTTTGGTGTACCCGCTGAGCAGGTCACTGCTTTGCAGCGCAGAAACGCGAAAGCGGTCAATTTTGGTATTGTGTACGGTATTTCTGAGTTTTCTCTGGCAGAGGATATTGGCGTCAGCCGGTATGAGGCAAGAGACTATATCGACAGTTACCTTGCCAACTATCAGGGTGTCCGTAAATATATGCGCCAGGTGGTAGAAGACGCCAGAAGCAGTGGGTATACACAAACGCTCTATGGCCGCAGACGCCAGATTCCGGAACTCAAGAGCAGCAACTTTAATATCCGCCAGGGGGCGGAACGGATGGCCTTGAACACACCGATTCAGGGTACTGCTGCCGATCTTATAAAACTGGCCATGATCCGGGTGCACAATGCATTGTCGGAGAAGTTCCCCAGCGCGAAGCTGATCCTGCAGGTGCACGACGAGCTGATTGTGGAATGCCCGGAGGAACTGGCACAACAGGTGGCTGAGCTGGTAAGCCAGCAGATGCAGCAGGTTGTGCAGCTAAAAGTCCCCCTGCTGGCTGAAGCAAAATCGGGAAAGAGCTGGTATGAGGCAAAATGATGATTGTTAGAAAAATGACGGAGCAAGATGTTCCGTCCATTGCTCAACTGGAGAAGGCGTGCTTCAGCGACCCATGGAGTGAAAAGAGCATTGCTTCCGAACTATCAAATCCATTATCAAGTTGGTTTGTGGCTGCGGATGATGAGGATGTTTTGGGGTATGTAGGTTCCCAGTCCGTACTTGACGGCGCGGATATGATGAACATCGCGGTTAGCCCTCATGCCCGCCGCCAAGGTGTTGCTGTGGCTCTGATAAATGCATTGATCGGGGAACTGAAAACCAGAGGTGTCAAATTTTTGATGCTTGAGGTCCGCCAAAGCAATGTGCCAGCAATATCGCTTTACGAAAAGTTAGGCCTTTCCCAGGTGGGTGTACGGCGGAACTATTACAGAAACCCAAAAGAGAACGCACTGATTCTGAGAAAGGAGTTTGACCTGTGAACATATTGGCAATTGAATCCTCCTGCGATGAAACCGCAGTGGCCGTTGTGGCTGATGGCAGAACCATAAAGGCCGACTGTATTGCGTCCCAGGTAGATCTCCACAGGATCTATGGTGGCGTTGTGCCGGAGATCGCCTCCAGAAAACATATGGAAGCCATCTACGCTCTGGCGGATGAGGCCTTGATAAAAGCAGGCATTACAAGAGAAGAGATTGACGCTGTTGCGGTAACCTATGCCCCCGGACTGATCGGCGCTGTTTTGGTTGGTGTGAACTTTGCAAAGGCTGCCGCACTGGCCCTTGGGAAACCTCTGATTCCTGTCCACCACATTTGCGGACACATTGCTGCCAATTATTTGGCCTATCCCAATTTGGAACCTCCTTTTCTGTGCCTCGTGGTTTCCGGTGGCCATACAATGATTGTTGATGTGCAGGATTATACCAAGATGGAAATCCTTGGGACAACCCTGGATGACGCGGCCGGTGAGTGCTTTGATAAAGTGGGGAGAGTCTTGGGAATGCCCTATCCCGGTGGCGCTGCCTTGGACAGGGCGGCTTCCAGCGGTGACCAGAGTAAATATACCCTGCCCCGGTCAAAGGCAGGAGAGAATCCTTATGATATGAGCTTCTCCGGGCTTAAAACAGCGGCCATAAACCTGATCCACCATGTCCAGCAGGTAGGTGAGGAGCTAGATGTGAACAGCCTTTGCGCTGCCTTCTGCGCCGCTGTTTCCGATACCCTCGTCCCCAGAGTTGTTCAGGCTATGGAACAGACGAGCAGAAAAAAACTGGCTGTTGCCGGCGGTGTTGCGGCCAATTCCCGTATCCGAGCGGATATCATAGCTGCTGCGGAGAAACTTGGCGCTGAGGTGTTTTTGCCGCCTCTGTCCCTGTGCGGTGACAATGCGGCAATGATTGGATCACAGGCTTACTTTGAATATCTTGCTGGAAATACAGCAGGTATGGAACTGAATGCATACGCTACCAAATCCATTCTTGGGGAAAAACTTTAGCAAAATTGCAGGAGTGATGACGCACTCCTGCAATTTTTTTATAACATCATTATACATGAATACTTTCAATAAATTACGCTTTTGGAACACTTTTGTTACCTTAAAACTGATGTAAAAGTTCTGTATTGCCCGTTGATAACCTAAAATAATGTACATCAAACAAAATTTTAAACTTCCCAACCTGTGGAAAACTCTGTGGAGAGTGTGAATAACTTTTTGTATATTATCGGATATCAGGCGTTTTTTTGTTAAAAACTAAGGAAAAAACCGTAGTTTTCCACAGGCGATACCGACTCACGCGCAAATTCAGCAAGAAATCCTGCTGAATTTGTGGTTGACAAAGTTTGGAAACACTGCTATTATACAGCAAGAATTTATAATGAAAGGAGGAAGTGAATATGTTGATCGTTGTGAATGTTATGTATGATAGCAAAAGACTTGCTCCTGAGGTGTCCGTGCGGTAATTTTCGTATGGGTCTACGCGGTGCAGGCTTTGGCTTGCACCGCTTTTTTGTTTATTTGAGGTATTGAAAATGAAACGAATATTTTCCTATTTGCGGCCATATTGGCCTAAGCTTTTAATATCAGTCGTAATTGCCGGTGTGGGTACGGTGTGCGATCTGATGCTGCCAACCATTATGAGTGATATTATGAATAATGGCATCTATTCCGGTGATTTTGGATATATAGTTACCCGATGTGTTTATATGCTGATCGTCGCGGCAGTCGGATTTGGAGCAGCTATTTTTTGCGCCAAGTTGTCTTGCGTAGTGGTGGCTGACTTCTGCGGCGATATCCGTAAGGCTGTGTTCAAACGAGTAAACCAGATGAGTTTTGCCCAGTTCGGAAAATTGGGTACGGCGGCCCTTGTGACCAGAGCGACCCATGACGCTGAAACTCTGTCCTGGCTGGCATCGGAGCTGGCTTCTTCCGTTTTGACCATTCCGCTGCTGTTTTTTGGCGGTGTTATCATGACCATGAATAAGAGCGTGTCTCTGGGATGTATCATTCTTTTATTCTTGCCGGTGATTATCGGTGTTGTTGTCGTCATTGGCAAGAGGATTCTTCCGTTGTGGGAAACGTCGGATAAGTATATCGACAAACAGAATGATATTATGCGACAGCGTTTACGGGGAATCCGTGTGATCCGTGCTTTCAATTCAGAGGAGAAAGAACACGCCAGAATATCTGAAGCCACCCATATCATGGCACAGAATATCATCAAAGGAAATGTGGCAATGGGTCTCATTACGCCATTAGCAACCTTCCTTTTGAATTTTGCTATTGTACTGATCGTGTATTTTGGCGGTTTTCAAATGGAGAGGGGAAGCGGGCTTTCAGGCGGCGATATATTTGCCATTATTCAGTATGTTAGTTTGGTATCCTCCAGTGTGATTTTTGGCGCCTTCTCCATCATTATGCTGCCCCACGCTAAGGTGGCCGCACGTCGAATTAGTGAGGTGTTTGATGGAGATATTCAGCAGACTGCAAACTGTGGCCAATTCGGTGCGCTTTCCGGAAAAATCGATTTCGAAGGTGTTTCTTTTACTTACGATGGCGCGCAGGCGCCGGCGGTAAAGAACATTACCATGCATATAGCTCCGGGCGAGAAAATTGCCATTATTGGCGGCACAGGTTCCGGTAAGAGCACGCTGGTTAGTTTGCTGCTTGCCTTCAGAAATCCTACTGAGGGACGTATACTCCTGGATGCAGTGAGTTCTTCAGAGTTAGACCAACACATGATCCGTCAAAATGTAAGCTGTGTACTGCAGAATACCACCATCTATTCCGGCACCATTGGTGAGAATATCCGTATGGGTAAACAAAATGCTACGGAGCAGGAGATTTGGGAGGCCCTTTCTGTGGCTCAGGCGGCAGATTTTGTAAAGGATTATCCGGAAGGCATTGACCATGTGATTACACAATCCGGAAAGAATTTGTCCGGAGGACAAAAGCAGCGGTTAAGCATTGCCCGTGCTGTGATCAAAAACGCTCCCATTTTCATTTTTGATGATAGTTTCTCTGCTCTTGATTTCTTGACGGAGGCAAGACTGCGTGCGCAGCTGGCCGAAAGCATTCAAGGAAAGACCCAGATCATTATTACACAGCGAATTACATCTGCCATGCACGCTGACAGAATTTACGTTATGGATAAAGGTGAGTTACTTGACTGGGGTTCCCACGGTCAACTTCTGCACCGCTGTCAGGTATACAGGGAAATCTATGAATCCCAGACAGGAGGTGCTGCAACGTGAGAAAGAAAAGTGAACGTGATCCTATTATTCGAATCATGATGGAAGCAAAACCTATTTGGAAGTGGTTGTTTTTAGGAGCGTTACTGTCTCTTTTTTCTGTGATTTGCGCCGTTATCATCCCGGATGTTCTGGGGGATCTGGTGCAGAAGCTGTATGATTACTGGTATCATGGCAGCCAGGGCGCTATAACAGGCACACTTATCCCCGGATTATTGCTGTTGCTTGCGCTGTACGGCCTCAGCAGCTTGCTGAGTTATCTGAATATGTACATAATGAATCACTCTGTCAGTCGCTTTTTCTCCTGCAACATGCGCATAGGTGTGTCAGAGAAAATTAAGAAGCTGCCGGTGCGTTATGTGGATCAAACACCGGTAGGTGATATACTGAACCGTATGACAGAAGACGTATCGGAAATGGGAGGATATATCCACCAGATTTTCGACATTCTGGTAAAAGGACTGATTCAGATTCTGCTGATAGCGGGAGCGATGCTTTTGGAAAACTGGCGTCTGGCAATTCTTGTCATCCTGCTTACCCCAATTTCTGTGTTCATTTCCATAAAAATCGCTTCTGTCTCAGAAAAATATTATGAAACGAGATTTAAGCTATCAGGAGAGCTTTCAGAACTTGTTGAGGAGTGCTTTTCTAATTTTCCCACAACCAAAGCCTACGATTTGGAGCAGTACACGGAATCAAAACATGATGGCTTGAACACAAGACTTCGTCGTGCTGCTGGAAAAGCCAATTTTATGGGCAGTATTGTCCAGCCGGTGATCAGGCTCAGCAATAGTTTGGCCTATATTCTCATCAATCTGCTAGGTGGATTTCTCATGGTGCGGCATGGTGTGCCTGTTGGAGTGGTTGTTGCTATTGTCCTTTACGCCAGACAGTTTTCCAGCCCCTTGGAAGAACTGGCCTATGGTATTGGCAGAGTGAATCAGGTACGGGCTGCTGCCCGCCGTGTTTTCCAGATATTAGATACTGAGGAGGAAGAAAAGCCGGCGACAGTAATGTCGAAGCATGTTAAAGGTATGGTCACATTCCAAAATGTGAATTTCTCCTACAAACCGGAACAGCCCTTAATTGAGAATTTGAGTATTCAGGTAGAGCCTGGTCAGAAGGTTGCCATTGTTGGTCCTACCGGTGCGGGAAAAACCACCATAGTCAATCTGCTTATGCGGTTTTACGATCCTGTTTCCGGGGAAATCATTCTGGATGGTGTTCCCATCCGGGAAGCTGAAAGAGATTCAGTACGGGCATGCTTTGGTATGGTTTTGCAGGACACATGGCTGTTCCGTGGTACTATCTTTGAAAATGTTGCTTATGGAAAACCGGATGCCAACAGAGAAGAAGTGATTGCTGCCTGCAAGGAAACCTACTGCGATTCCTTCATCTGCGCTATGCCGGATGGATATGACACAATCATTGGGGAGGATACCACCAATCTCTCCGGTGGACAAAGACAGCTGCTGACCATTGCCAGAGCGCTGCTTGCCAACAGACCCTTGCTTATTTTGGATGAGGCAACCTCAAACGTAGATACAAGAACAGAGATTCTCATTCAAAAAGCCATGGACCGGCTGATGAAGGACAGAACCTGCTTTGTAATTGCCCATCGCTTAAGCACAATAGTAGATTCTGATTTGATTCTTGTTCTGGATCACGGTAAGATCGTGGAGCAGGGAAGTCATAAGGAGCTTCTGCAGCGGAAGGGATTTTACTACAGCATGTACACAAGCCAGTACGCGGTATGAGGTAATACTATGATCGAGAGAATTGACAGATTGGGAAATCTGCAGTTTGGCCAGCTCATGATGGTGTATGAGGAAAGCAATCGGTATAATGGGGAAGAGAACTATCCGTACCTATCCCGTGAAGAGCAGCTTATGGCTGCCGAGCAGGATTTTTACCGCTATCTGGAGGTCTTCTTCAAAGAGTATGACGGTTTTGTTCTGATTTTGTCCCATGGCAGCAGATACTTGTCCGCACTTCGGGCTGAGCGGTATAAAGACGGGTATTTGCTTGAGGCGCTGGAAACACTGCCCGATCAACGAAACAAAGGTTATGGAGAGGAACTGGTCAGAGCACTCCTTGCATGGGCGAATGAACGGAACATACCCATTTATTCCCACGTCAGTAAGTCAAATTTTCCATCTCTTTCTGTTCACAAAAAGTGTGGATTTCATAAGGTGCTCGACTACGCCGTCTACATCGACGGCTCTGTAAACGAACGCGCATACACCATGTGCTATAAGAAAGAAAACTTCTGACATCGTAATTAGTTTAGAAGTTTTATCTTTCCTGAGTTGTTTCTGATCTCTCTGCGCATACTACTGACGGTGATGATATGAACAATTCCATTTGGGCTGATTCTGTTGAACTGCCATCTTTTCCCACGTTGGAGGGAGATACAGAGACAGATGTGCTAATCGTCGGCGGTGGCTTGGCAGGAGTGTTATGCGCATACCGGCTAAGACATGACGGTGTTGACTGTATTCTTATTGAAAAGGGTCGGATATGTTGTGGTGTGACCCAGAACACCACTGCTAAGATCACTTCACAGCACGGTCTCATATACCATAAGCTGTTAAAACGTTTTGGTGCTGAAACCGCACGGCTTTACTGGCAGGCCAATGAGGAGGTTATCGCGCAATACCGAAATTTAGCCAATGAAATCTTATGTGATTTCCAAACAAGGGACAACTATATTTACAGTGCTGACATCCAAAAACTCAGGGCTGAGATGGAAGCGCTTAAAGCATTGGGTATTCCGGCAGAATACGTGAAAGACGTTAACCTGCCGGTTCAAACAGTTGGTGCTGTTTGTTTCCGAAACCAAGGACAGTTTCATCCTCTTAAGCTGATTAGGGGATTGGTTGGTCCATTAAGAATCTTTGAAAATACCCAGGCGCTGGAATTTAAAAATGACGTTGTTGTCACAAATCACGGAAATATTAAGGCAAAAAAGATAGTTATAGCCACCCATTTTCCTATCATCAATAAACATGGAAGTTATTTTCTGAAAATGTATCAGCGGAGATCCTATGTTTTGGCTCTGAAGAACGTTGGACAGGTGGATGGCATGTATCTGGGCGATGATAATGACGGCTTATCTTTTCGAAGCTATGGTGACTTGCTGCTGTTGGGCGGGGAATCTCACCGGACAGGGAAGCGGTCACGTGGTTGGAATGGGCTTGAGGCTTTTGCAAAAGTCAACTATCCAAATGCTGAAATCGTTAGTCGCTGGGCAACCCAGGATTG
>JAZSRI010000155.1:0-7847 GCA_045538415.1 Faecousia sp.
TTACAGGCTTCACCAACAAGCCCACAGACTCCCGGCCCAGACGGGCGCTGCAGAACATCTTTGACTCTAACAGGCCGGTCACATACCGGCTACACATCGCCACTCTGGAGGAAGCCTACCGCAACCAGATCATGGTAGGTAAATTTCCCGCCTGTGTGCTGCATCTGCATTTGCCTGCCAATGCCGTGGATGTGAATGTCCACCCGGCCAAGACCGAAGTAAAATTCTTAAACGAAAAAGCAGTTTTTGACTGTGTCCACTATGGCGTTCTGGGCGCGCTGAACAAGACCGCCGACCGGCCTGCCATACAATTCAAGAGTGCGGACACCCCCCGCTCTGCCGAAGCGCAGAAGCCTTCCGTTCCTGCTCCACAGACTACCAAAGCCACATCGGCAAAGCAGGAAAGCTTCTTCCGTACCATGACCGCTTCGGAATTCAAGGCATTCTCTTCCGCCATCAAGGATGCCCCTCAGCCGAAAAAAGAGACCGCCGCCGCCACGGTGAAGGCCATGGATACCACGGCAAGTCTCCCGATCAGAGAAGCTGTCACACTGCCTGCTTCTCTGCCGCCCCTGACACAGAAGGCTGCTGCCCCCGCCCCGATGCTGCAGCCGGAGCCTGTGAAGCGCCCCGCTACCGAAAAAATCCCCACAGCACAGGAGTTCCCAGCAGAGCCGGAGCAGACCCAGCTTCCCATGCCGGCGCAGATCCCCTGGCGGATCGTGGGAGAGCTGTACCGCAGCTACATTCTGGTAGAACAGGGCGACGATGCCTTTTTGATCGATAAACATGCCGCCCACGAGCGCATCCTCTTCGAAAAACTGAAATCCAATCAGGAATCCATCAGTGCCCAAAGTCTGCTGGTTCCCGTCTCCTGCTCTTTGAGTCCCGAAGGCTGCGCCGAGCTATTGAATAATAAACCGCTGCTGGAAGAGCTTGGCTTCGAGATCGATGAATTCGGCAGCAACACCGTTCTTCTGCGTCAGATCCCCATGGATCTTTCCCCGGATGCTGCTGCGGAAACTTTGGAGGCCCTGGCTGCGGATCTGCTCCATGGCCGCCGGGAGCGTAAGGACACCGTCCGGGATGAGATCCTGCACACCGTCGCCTGCAAGGCCGCCATCAAGGCCGGCTGGGACAATGATCCCAGGGAACTGGAAGCGCTGGTAAAGCAGGTCATGGAAAATGATGACCTGAAATACTGCCCCCACGGCCGCCCCATCTGCATCAGTCTCAGCAAAAAGCAGCTGGAAAAGCAATTTAAGAGGGCATAAGTGTTATTTCGCGAATATTGCATTTTATCTTATGTAATATATTGGGTTTACCGCGCAAAAACACGAAAGGAGAATTGCAATGAAAATCGAGTTTGATACAAAGAAAGGCGCAGAAGTCTTAGGAAATGTGCTGTCCAAAACGACCAGCTTTGGAAAAAAGGCTGTGGAGGAAGTTCAGAAAAATGCTGCCGCTATGACTGAAAAATCCAGAGAAGAGAATTATCAGCGCAGATTAAAGAAGTACAATCCTTTATTCCCCGATGTATACCACAGTGAAAGTTTTTGCCTTCCCAAAATGATAGTTGTTGTCGATGCATCTGTTCGCCAGGGTATTGATGTCTGCGAAGGTTCTGTGGGTTGGCTGGATACAGAGAACGGCATGGAAGTTCTCTATCTGTATACAGAGATTGCCAAGGAAAGCGGTTTGAATTTCTACCCGCTTCTTGACAGTAGTTCCGTCTACTATGTTGATAATTTTGATTCCAAGCGCTTTATCCGTTCCGATTGTATTTTCAGCAAGGCTCATGAAGAGCGTATGGCCGAACTAAAGCATATTGCGCATTCTCTAGGGGCCAAAAGCTGCACCATTGAAATCAGCGAGACAATTTCGGAATCAACTGCCAGTAGCAAAAAATTTGCTATGGGCGGCAGCGCCCCCACGGCTTTAAAATTCAATTTGAAAGGTTCTTCTGAAAATTCCATTGCCCGTGCTGAGAGTTTTCAGCGTTCCGGACATATCACTGCACAGTTCGAAGGGTCTGACTCTCCCAAGCGTCCGAAACTAAAGTGGTTTGCTCAAGACGAAAACATTAAGCGTCTGATCGATATGAGATGCAAAAAAGCAAACAACCTCAAATCCGAAACACTGCAGCTTTCCGGTGCCACGTCTGCCACCATAACGCAAAAAGCCGCCATTGCCATGGATGGTGCCCTTGGCAAGATCAGCATGAAGAGTAACTCTGCAATGGAAACCAAAGCAGCAAAAGAAAGCACCAGTACACTGATTTTTAGTGTTGAATTCTAGTTAATTTCCGGAGACTTAATATGGCACGGTCTGAAAACGCAATTTTTACCAACCTCTGTATGGTCTACGACCATGCCGGAAATATTCTTGTCCAGGACCGGCGTGATCCGGACTGGCCGGGTCTGTGTTTTCCCGGAGGCCATGTAGAGCCGGGGGAATCCTTTGTGGAAGCGGTGATCCGGGAGGTTTGGGAGGAGACCGGTCTGACCATCAAAAATCCCAAGCTATGCGGCACCAAGCAGTTCCAGACGAAAAACGCAGAGCGGTATGTGGTGTTCTTCTATAAGACCGACCGTTTTTCCGGAACGCTGCGTTCCTCAGAGGAAGGAGAAGTATTCTGGATCCCCAGAGATGCCCTTTCCCAATACACCCTCTGCGACGATTTTGAAAGTATGCTGCAGGTTTTTGAAAACGATAACCTCAGCGAGTTTTACTATTATAAGGAGGACGGCAGCTGGAAGCTGAAGCTGCTGTAAGGTTCTGCCATGAGTAATTTGATATGCATCGCAGGCCCCACTGCCTCCGGTAAGACCGCCCTGTCCATTGCCCTGGCAAAGGAACTGGATGCCGAGATCGTATCCTGCGATTCCATGCAGGTCTACAAGCGCATGGACATCGGCACTGCAAAGCCCACAGCGGAAGAGCGGGAGGGCATCCCCCATTACATGCTGGATGTTGCCGAACCCGACGAGGATTTTTCCGTCAGCCGCTACTGCGCCCAGGCGGATCCCATTGTGGAGGATATCCTTTCCCGGGGCAAGACCGCCATCATCGTAGGCGGTACAGGGCTATATATGGACAGCCTCATAAAAGGCAACAGCTTTGCTCCCTTCCCTTCCACCGGTATGCGGGAAATGCTGGAGCAAAAGCCCATTGAAGAAGTATTTGCCCAGCTTCAGTCCGTGGATCCGGAGGCGGCTGCAAGACTTCATCTGTCTGACAAAAAGCGCATCATCCGGGCCATGGAGGTCTATCTGGAGACCGGCGAGACCATCACAGAACACAACCGCCGCACTCAGGCCATCCCGCCAAAATATAACCCGGTTTGGTTCGCTCTGGAAGATGAAAACCGCCAGGATCTGTATGACCGGATCGACCGGCGGGTGGATGTGATGCTGCAGCAAGGGCTTATCCAGGAAATCAAAGAGCTCCTTGCCGCCGGTATCAGCGCCAAATGCACTGCCATGCAGGCCATCGGCTATAAGGAATTCATCGCCGCACTGGATGGCCATATCACCCTGGAAGAAGCCGCCGCTCAGGTGCAGCAGGCCTCCCGGCACTATGCCAAGCGGCAGCTGACCTGGTTCCGTAGGAACGGCGCCAGCCATTGGCTTCGCAGAAAGAGTAGCCAAACTACGGAAGAAATTCTTCTCCTGGCCCGACAGGTTCTTCGGGAATCCGACAAATGAAATCTGCTACCATATGTATATCCCACACACCTTAAAAGAAAGAAGGAATACATATGTCAGACACCGTCAACTTACAGGATGCCATTTTAAATGAGGTACGCAAGGATCGGATCCCTGTAACCCTCTTCCTTATGAATGGCTTCCAGCTCAGAGGAATCATCACTGGCTTCGACAGCTTTGTGGTGGTGCTGGTGACCGATGGCAAGCAGCAGATGATCTACAAGCATGCCATCTCAACCCTGGCCCCCATGAAACCGCTGAAAGCCGCACAGAGTGCATAACCCAGGGGGCGACGGACATCTCCGCCGCCCCTTCGGTCTGTATATAGAAAGGAATGCCATATGTCCATTGCCCAGAATGTCGCTGTAATCAAAGAAAATATTGCCAAAGCCGCCATTGAAGCGGGTCGGGATCCCCGGGAAATCAAGCTCTGCGCTGCCACAAAAATGAATGACGCCGACGCTGTCCGCCAAGCCATCGCCGCCGGCGTGGACTGCTGCGGAGAGAACCGGGTGCAGGAGCTGACTGCCAAGCTGGCCCAGAATGCCTACGAGGGCGCTCCTGTCCATTTCATTGGCCGCCTGCAGACCAATAAGGTTAAGCAGGTAGTGGGAAGGGTCTGTCTCATTCACAGTGTGGATCGGATGAATCTTCTGGAAGCCATCCAGAAGGAAGCTGCACGGCAGGGAATCAAACAGGATATTCTGCTGCAGGTCAACATCGGTCACGAGGATTCCAAGGGCGGTTTTTGGGAGGATGAGCTAATGAATATTCTTCCCAATATGTCAAATTTTTCCAACATTTGCGTGAAAGGCTTAATGGCTATCCCCCCAATTTGTGAAAATTCGTCAGCAAATGACAAATTTTTTCAAAAAATGTACAACCTTAGTGTTGACATCAGCTTAAAAAAATACGATAATGTATCCGTGGATATTATGTCCATGGGTATGTCGGATGATTACGTCAGCGCGATCCGCTTTGGCAGCACAATGATTCGCGTTGGCACCGCCATCTTCGGTGCCCGAAACTATACACAGTCGCATCCAGCATGATGTGAACATATAGGAGGATAAATAGAGATGAGTTTTTGGGATAATGTTAAAAAGTTTGCACAACCCTACGCTGACGACGATTATGATGATTACGAAGATGAAGAGTTGGACGAATTTGAGGAAGAAGCAGAGGAGCCCGCTCCCCGTTCTGCCCGCCGCACGCCCAGCTTTGCATCTTCCGTTTCTAATGATACCGCTTCTGCTTACAGTGCTCCCGCCGCTTCCACACCGGTCAGCACCGGTTTCAGCGGTCAGGTTTTGAATATGAGCTCCGGTAAGCAGGAGGTTGTCCTGTTCCACGCCAAGGCTTTCGATGATGCCGCCAAGGCTGCTACTGAGCTGCGCAGCAAGCGTGCCATCATTTTGAACATGGAGAATGTAGACAAGGCTCTGACCCGCCGTGTAGTCGACTTTTTGTCCGGCTGCGTGTTCGCTCTGGACGGTCAGGTGAAGAAGATTGCCCAATCCACCTACCTGTTCTGCCCTCACAGCATGGATATCGTTGGTGATCTGGAAAGCTTTCAGGCTGAAGCCGAGAGCTATGTCTAATTTGGATACGGAGGTATAAACTATGTTTACACCCCAGCAGATTGAGCAAATCTCCTTCAACCGTGCTACCTTCGGTGGCTATGACATGCAGGCCGTTGATGAGTTTCTGGAGCCTTTGACCGAGGACTATGTCACTCTCTATAAAGAAAACGCACTGCTCAAGAGCAAGATGCGCGTTCTGGTCGGCAAGCTGGAAGAGTACCGTAAGAACGAGGCTTCCATGAAGGATGCTATTATCAACGCACAGAAGACCTGTGACAAGATGGTCAAGGAAGCAGAAGCAAAGTGCACGCAGATGCTCAGCGATGCCAATGCCGCCGCTGTTGAAAACGCCAAGAATGCTGATGCTATGATCGCTGCCGAGAATGCCCGGATTGAAGATGCCAAGAAGGCCGCCGCTGCCAGAATCGACGAGATTCAGGAACAGATCCGTGCCTGCCTGCAGGCTCTGGACCGGATTAAGGAAGCCAACCGTCCTATCGCTGCCGGTGCCTTTGATTTTGAACGCAGCAACCGTGCTTCCATGGATGCCAACGCAGAAGCTGTTGCCATTGAGATTTCCCAAAATCTGGAGGCTCTGGTGGGTACTGCCGAAGAGCTGGATATTAAGATCGAGCCTCAGCACCCCGTATCCGACACCACCAGCAAGTTTGCTAACCTGCAGTTCGGCCGCAACTACGATCCCAACCACAAATAAAATACTGCACGCTATGACGAGGACGCACAAGTGTATCCACCGCCCCCAGAGAGCTGCCGGATGGTGCAAGGCAGCAGGCAGGAATCCGCTTGTATCACCTCCGAGCTGCGCACCGAACTGGGGTTCTTTCCACGAGTAGGCTGCGCCGGGTCCGCCCGATATCGCGTATATGAGTGCTGCCCAAAGGGCAGAACAAGAGTGGTACCGCAGAGGTAATCTATGCCTTTGTCTCTTATGCAAGAGGCAAAGGCATTTTTATTTGATAATTAAGATGGAGGTAACTTCCAATGGATTATAAAAATACCATTATCACCCCTAAGACCGACTTGCCCATGAAGGCCGGTCTGCCCGCTCGGGAGCCGGGCATGCTGGCGCGTTGGCAGGAACAGGATCTGTACAACGCCATGCTGGAAAAGAACAAGAGCCTGCCCCCCTTTGTTCTTCATGATGGCCCTCCCTTCTCCAATGGTTACATTCACATGGGTCATGCTCTGAACAAGGCTTTGAAGGATTTTATCGTTCGCAGCCATGCTATGATGGGCTTCTACACCCCCTATGTCCCCGGTTGGGACAACCACGGCCTGCCCATTGAGCGTGCCATTGAGAATTCCAAGAAGAAGCTGAACAAGGATATGTCCGTACCCGAGTTCCGCGAAGCCTGTGAAGATTTCGCGGAAGACTTCATCCAGAAACAGATGGGCGGCTTCAAGCGGCTTGGTGTCGTGGGCGACTGGGAGCACCCCTACCGCACCATGGACAAGCATTTCGAGGCCCAGGAAGTCAAGGTCTTTGGCCGGATGTTTGACAAGGGCTTTATCTACAAGGGCCTGAAGCCGGTTACCTGGTGTCCTTTCTGCGCCACTGCTGTTGCGGAAGCGGACATCGAATACAAGGACGATCCCTGTACTTCCGTCTATGTAAAGTTCCCCATGCACGACGATCTGGGCAAGCTGGCAGGCTTTGATCTGAGCAAGACCTTCTTCGTGATCTGGACCACCACCATCTGGACGCTCCCCGGCAACATGGCTATCTGCCTGCATCCCAGAGATTCTTATGTGCTGGTCAAGGCTGAGAACGGCGAAACCTACATCATGGCAGAAGCTCTGATGGAGAAGACCATGAAAATCGGCGGCTTTGAAAACTACGAGGTTTTGGCAACCTACCCCGGTGCTTTCTTTGAGAACATGCTGGCCAAGCATCCGTTCCTGGACAAGACCTCCCGCTTGGTTTGGGCTGAGTATGTTACCATGGATTCCGGTACCGGCTGTGTCCACACTGCCCCCGGCTTTGGTGCAGATGACTATCAGACTTGCATGCGCTACGGTATGGAATTGGTGGTTCCCGTGGACGACTATGGCCGACACACCGACTATGCAGGCAAATACGCAGGCATGAAGACGGAGGAGTCCAATCCTGTCATCAAGGCTGATATGGAAGAGGCCGGCGTGCTGTTCGCAGCCGAGGAGATCATCCACTCCTATCCCCACCATGACCGCTGCAAGAAGCCTGTTATCTTCCGTGCCACTCCCCAGTGGTTCTGCTCTGTGGAATCCTTCAAAGATCAGGCTGTTGCTGCCATCGAGGATGTGCAGTGGTTCCCCGCATGGGGCGAGGACCGTATGGTCAGCATGATCCGTGAGCGTGCCGACTGGTGTATCTCCCGTCAGCGCCGTTGGGGTCTGCCCATCCCCGTGTTCTACTGCCAGGAGTGCGGAAAGCCTGTATCCACCCCCGAATCCATCGAAAAGATCTCTGCTCTGTTTGACGAGAAGGGTTCCCACGCTTGGTTTGAAACTGAGGCAATGGATCTGGTTCCCGAAGGCTTCACCTGCCCCCACTGCA
>JAZSRI010000061.1:0-3894 GCA_045538415.1 Faecousia sp.
ATCCTGGCGGATGCTGTGGAGTCTGTTATCGCAGCCTGCTTCCTCGATGGCGGTATGGCCGCGGCAAAGAGCTTTATCGAGAAGTTCGTGCTGACCAATGTGCCGGTCAAGCGGATGCAAAACACCGACTATAAGACCGCGCTGCAGGAGCTGGTGCAGCAAAAGAAAAATCAGGTCCTTACTTATGTGCTCACCGGCGAATCCGGCCCGGACCATGACAAGGTCTTCTGCGTGGAGGTACTGCTCAATGATGTTTCCATCGGCAGCGGTACCGGCAGCAGCAAAAAGCGAGCCGAGCAAGCCGCCGCCCAAAGCGCCCTGGATGCCCTCTCCGACAAATCTGCAAAATAAAAACAATGCCCCCTCTTACAAGCAAAGTGATCCGGTTTTGTGTCATTGCGAGGAACGAAGCGACGTGGCAATCCGTAACCCTTCCGTCAGCTTCGCTGACACCTCCCCTAAAGGGGAGGCAGATCCTCACGGCTGCTGCGCAGCCTCGGAATGACAAACGGTTTTTAGAAAGGTTTTGCTTGCAGGAGGGGTTTTGCATATTTTTTCACTTCCCGGGAAACCTATCCCAGGAGGGATCGTTATGACGGAAAAGCAATACCAGCGGCTGGTGGATGACCTTGCGCCCAAATCCCCAAAGCTGAAGGATTATTTCAATGCCTTTTGGATCGGCGGCGCCATCTGCCTGGTGGGGCAGGTGTTTATGAACTGGTATCAGAGCATGAATTTGGACGAAAAGGCCGCCGGTACGGCGGTGAGTATGACTCTGGTGGCTCTGTCTGCCTTGCTGACAGGCCTGAGCCTGTATGATAACATCGCAAAATACGGCGGTGCAGGTACGCTGGTTCCCATCACCGGCTTTGCCAACGCCATCTCCGCCCCGGCTGTGGAATTCAAAACCGAGGGCTTCATCCTGGGCGTCGGCGCGAAGATGTTCACCATCGCCGGCCCGGTGATTGTTTATGGCGTGAGTGCTAGTGTAGTGTATGGATTTATCTATTGGATTTGTCAAATACTCAAATAAATAAAGGCTCGCCAATCGGCGAGCCTTTATTTATTTCTTTTCCGCTTTCAACCCAGTTAATTCTTCAAAAATGGATAATTCATAGCATGGGATATAGATGCCGTACGATACACCATTATGATAAACTTCTAGTATATAGTAATTTTTGCAAAAGATGTTTCCAATATTATTCCGCTCTAGCTTGTACTGTTTATATACGCCTTGCTTAAAGCCAATCTCTTTGTTCCAGCCGGCTATTCTAATACGTTTCTTTACAGTGTGAATAGATACAAGAGAAGATAAAGGAAATGCATATTTCCCTTCTAAGTTGGCTATGTACAGATAGTTTGCATCAGAAAAGATTTTAAATATGGGATTAAGATAAGGCGCCAATTGCATGCCTTTTTCACATGTTTTTAGTTGACCGTTTTTTTCTTTATAGAGGAATGATAGAATATCAACTTCTTTGGCATCAGTCGGAACTGACATTTCAGAATAAACGGCAGCGCAGGTTTTCTCAAGGTTCGTAAGTGTATGGGAGCTTTCTTCTGTTCCTAAAACAGCTTTTTCTTTTAGTGTGCTAATGATTTTAAGAATTCCCCAAATAAACAGACATACGCCACCAAGCCAGAATACCCAAGGGGCATTTTTGTATGCTTGGTTAAGCGAAACGGTACCTAATCCTCTTATAATACCTGCGACGGAAATTGCCCCTAAGCCACCACAGATTAATTGCGTAATTCGCAATGGGAGAGGGAGTTTTGATCGTTCGATCGTTTCTTCTGCTTTTTTAGAGGATTGCTCAAATGACTGTGTCATAGCAGAAGAGGGCTTCATAACCAAAAACTCTGTGCCATTGAATTGCTCGTTTTTCTTGTCTGTAGTTAAATCTATTCCTAAAAACGGTTTCATAAAAGCACCTCCTTTAAAACATTATATCACATCAATTGTTTGCTGTAAATTCCTATTATTTGAGCAATATCGAAAGGAAATGAGCCGGTTCGACAAAAAACACTGAGTCCTACTTGTACACAAGCAGAAGGCTTCATCCTGGGCGTCGGCGCGAAGATGTTTACAATTGCAGGCCCGGTGATTGTATATGGTGTGAGTGCCAGTGTAATATATGGCATAATTTATTGGATTACAACATTATTTTGACCGTAGGGCTTATGGTTACTCCCGCCGAAAGCCTGTTTTTTTGCATTTTTACTGAATAGATATGCGTTATTTTACAGTCCTGTTTCTTGTTGGTGGGATATATGTTCCTTGCGGTTTTTATTACAAGTCCCGAAACAGCATCTTGCCACCCAGTTCGCCGGTGGCTACGGCGTTGACTGCGGCGATCCTGCCGCCCACGATTACGTAGTCAAGCCCTTCACAGCGCCGGTTGGGATTGGTATAATCTGCCCGGTCTTGCAGCGTATTCGGGTCGAAGATGCACAGGTCCGCATCAAAGCCTTCACGGATCAGCCCCTTGGTCTTGAGTCCGTAGACGGCTGCCGGCATGGCGGTCATTTTGCGGATCATTTCGGGCAGGGAGACAACCCCCTTTTCCCGGACATAACAGGCAATGGCCCGGGGGAAGGTGCCTTTGACCCGGGGATGGTAGCTGGTGCCCTGGATATTTACACCGCCGTCGGTGCCGATCATAGCTCGGGGGTGGGCGATCACCGCCTGCACATCCTCCTCGCACATGGAAAAGAAGCAGCAGCGGGCAGCATCTTCGGAGATCCGCACCACATCCATAGCGGCAGAAAACTCGTCCTGCCCCCGCAGGGCAGCGATCTGCCCTACACGCAGCCCATCGTACTGGCGCGCACCGGGACAGGAGGTCACCATGATCCAGTTGAGATCGGGGTATTTTGCATAAAAGGCCTCCCGGATTTGCGCCACCTGCTCCGGGTCTTCGGCACGCTTCAGCAGAGCCTCAGTACCGCCGGAACGCCAGTGCTGAGGGATAAAACCGGTGGAGAACTTACTGGAAGCAGCGATATAGGGATACACATCCATATAGATCTCCAGACCTTCTTCGTTGGCCCGGTCGATCATACGCATAGTGGTGTGGATCTTACCCCAGTTTTCGCTCAGACCGGCAGCCTTGTGGTGGGAAATGACGCCCCGGACACCGGTCTGGCGCACGATGGTGATAAACTCTCCGACGGCCTTAACCAGTTCGTCACTTTCGCTGCGCAGGTGAATGGCGGCGATGCCCTGGTATTCGCCTGCGACCTTGGCCATCTCGATGAGCTCGTCGGTCCTGGCAAAGCAGCCCGGGGCATAGATCAAGCCGAAGGAAACACCTAGTGCGCCGTGCTCCATGGCAGAGCGCAGAAGCTGTTTCATTTCTTCCAGCTCCTGGACGGTGGGTGTGCGGTCTTGCGCTCCCATGACTGCTCTACGCAAAGTGCCGTGGCCGATGAGCAGCGCCATGTTGGCGCCCAGCTTTACGCCCCGGGCATGATCCAAAAACGCTGCCGCATCCTTGCCGCAGACAGAGCCGCCGCACTGGCCGGCAATGGAGGTGGTGACGCCCTGCTCGATTTTGTCGGTTTGGAGGGGACAGGAAGCAAACTGCCCGTCGGAGTGGCTGTGGGAATCGATAAAGCCGGGGGTGACCACCTTGCCAAAAGCATCGATTACGGTTTTTGCATCCTCCGGGATGCTGCGGGCAATCTTTGCGATCTTGCCGTCCTTCACCGCCACTTGAGCCCGCATAGTGGGGCTGCCGGTGCCGTCCAGAACCAAGCCATTCTTAATCAAAATATCATACATAGGATTATCTCCTTACTTCGGTTTTGTAACCTGGCGGATGCCCACCAGAATCAGCACGGCGCCCAGCAGCAGGCTTATGCTCACAGGCTCTCTGAGGAACACCACACCCG
>JAZSRI010000130.1:0-14864 GCA_045538415.1 Faecousia sp.
ATTTGGCTGACTGACTGGATCGACGTGGAGTAATTCCTCGCTTACATATCCTGCAACTGTTTACCATCTTCCGGAAAAAGGCAAATTGCAACTGCTCTGAACTGGCTCATAAACGAATAACGCGTTAGGGCTAACATAAAAGCAAGTCGGGCAATTCTAAGAGGAATTGTCCGATTTGTGCAAAATATGATCCCCCACGATTTGCATTGGCCGTGGGGGATCGTTCTGCTATTTATGTGTGAAGAGACTGAAGCAAAGACTTTAGTTCATCAACCTTAAGCCATGGGCGTTTGCGGTGTAAAATCCTGTGACAGTTTGCACAAACCATTTTTATATCGTCTATATTGCTGACTCCATTATCTCCCAGGTCTGACACTGGAACATCGTGATGAGCCTCGATGTAATCCTTTCCGCGTTCCCCATATGTATCGAAGGAGAAACCGCACACTTCGCAAAACAAGGTGTTGTTGGTAGCCTTAAAACGATCTTTTGCGAGGCGGACGATTCCTTGATTGCGTTCATATCGCGCATGCTTAGCATAGGCCTTCTTTCCTTCGGGAAAGGTGATGCTCTCTTCTGATTCCAAATTATTTCTGTCATATGGATTATCAGAATCAAAATGGGTTGAGCATTCTACTTTATATACCAACGGAGTATCTGTTTCCAATAACGAGATAGATTCAACTGTTTGGATCGGCAGGCCACGGGTAGACTGACCGATTGCCTTTGCTTGTTTGCGAATGGTTGTCCAGTAATCATCTGAGTATGAGAACATTTTCTCAAAAACTGTCTGAACATCACTGCCGTAGGATACTTGAACCGATTTGCTGCTCACAACATTCATTAGTCTTGCGTTATATGCTATGCCGTCGATCAACAGTGTAATGTCTTTGTTTGTAGGATCATTTAAAAACACTGTTGCTAGCAGATGCTCTCTTGCGGAGGAATCCAAAGTTATCTCTCCGTCAAATACTGAGTAATTGACATAATTCTCATACAATTTCATATGTGTCCTCCAATAAATGGTTTTCTAAGCATACAATATCACAATTTATACCGGATGAAAATATAAATTTATGAAAGATCAACGTTCAATTACCGGCAAAATACATTTCTTTCTTATAAAGATGTGGTTGTAATATTGCCGGTAATGTGGTATAATACTGGTAAGAAAATTTACCGGGAGGTAACTATGGAATACGTATCTGTTGCGAAAATGGCTAAAAAATGGGAACTTTCTGAACGAAGTGTGCGAAATTACTGTGCTCAGGGCAGAATTGCAGATAGCCGCCTTATCGGCAAAACTTGGTACATTCCGGAAAACGCGCAAAAACCGGAACGTGTCAACAAAAAGAAAGATACACCCTCCTTGCTGCAGATCCTGCGGGAACAGAAAGCAGCTAAGATGACCGGCAGTATCTATCATAAAGTGCAGATCGACCTGACCTATAATTCTAACCATATTGAGGGCAGCCGTCTTACTCACGATCAGACCCGGTATATCTTTGAGACCAATACCATCGGTTTTGAAAATGAGTCTGTGAACGTGGACGATGTGATCGAAACCTCCAACCACTTCCGCTGCATTGATATGGTAATCGACCAGGCTGGCAATGCGCTGTCCGAGAAGTTTATCAAGGAACTGCATTTCGTGCTGAAGACCGGCACCAGCGATAGCCGCAAAGATTGGTTTGCTGTGGGGGATTACAAGAAACTTCCCAATGAGGTGGGCGGTAATGACACCACGCTCCCCGAAAATGTTGCCGGCGAGATGCGCAAACTGCTGGCAGACTATAATGCATTGCCCTCTAAAACCTTTGAGGACATCGTAGGCTTCCATGTGGTTTTTGAACGTATTCATCCCTTCCAGGACGGAAATGGCCGCGTAGGCCGCCTGATTCTCTTTAAGGAGTGCCTGAAGAACAATATAGTTCCCTTCATCATCGAGGACAATTTGAAGCTGTTCTACTACCGGGGTCTTAAAGAATGGGATCAGGTCAAAGGCTTCCTCATGGACACCTGTCTCACCGCCCAAGACCGCTTTAAAGCATATTTAGATTATTTTAGAATTGCATATTAATGTGCTTTTTGTACCTGCTAGGCGGCATTTTAAAATGTTTTCCCTTATTTTTCCCCTTATTGGGGTGGTGATAGGTGGTTAACCATGGTATTTAGTGGGGAATAAAAGTTCGGAAAACCTGTATTTTTGGTACTAAATGGTTAACAAAAGTTAAAGAAATGGAAAAACTATGGCAATTCAAGTCCTTGTGCCCCTGCCAGAAAAAGTCCAACACCTTTTGGTGTTGGACTTTTTCTGTTGGGCCAAGGGCTTGAAAGGGCGGCACCAGTGGGGCTCCGCGCAGCGAATCAAAATCTCAATGGTTGCCGGTGGCAACCATACAATAGTTGAAAGCGCACACTGGTGCAAAAATTGAGAGCTGGCGAGCAATTTTTAGCCCGTGGGAAAGTCCATGGACAGCTGACGGCAATCCGTAGGATTGTTGGCAGCTGTCTATTATTTGTCGAAGAAATCCATCGCAGGCTCGTTGCCGCCGACGGCTTGACAGAGCAAAACCTTTATTTTCTGCTTCGCAGAAAATGCAGATAAGTCCTTGTGCCCCTTAAAAATCCAGGAAAGGCACACGGAAAGGTGTGGTCTTTCAGTCAGAAATATGGAAGCTGAGCTGGTTTCGTTCACTTTCTCACAATAGTGCACTGAAGCGTGGCAAAGATATTATGCACTGTGCCGAAAATGGAGAAAAATGAAAAATGCACTTTACAACTTTAGCTAGATAAAGTATAATGCGTTTGACAAGGCATTCCCGCAAAGGGGACGCAGGAAAGGAAATGTTATTATGAAAAAACTGATGGCAATGATTCTGGCAATTATGCTTATGGCAGCATGCTTTGCAGGCTGCGGCGGCGAAAAGACCGTTGTTGTGGGTTACACCATTTACGCGCCCATGAACTATCTGGATGATGCCGGTAATCTGGTAGGCTATGATACAGAACTGGCTGAGGCCGTGTTCGGCAACCTGGGCTATGAAGTCATTTTCCAGGAAATCGACTGGAACAGCAGGTATACGGATCTGGAATCCAACACGATCAATTGCATATGGAATGGATTTACCTGCAACACTGCTGATACTGATGGCGTGCTCCGTTCTGAGAAGGTGGATTTCTCCTATAACTACATGGAAAACCGTCAGGTAATCGTGGCACTGAAGGATGCGGGCATTGCTTCCGCTGCGGATCTGAACGGCAAGCTGGCTGCTGTGGAGAGCGGTTCTGCCGGCGAGACCTATGCAGATTCCTTTGACGGCGTTACCACCAAGGGCTTTATCAAACAGACGGACTGCCTGTTTGAGGTCATGGCAGGCACAGCCGACTTCGCTGTTGTGGATGCTCAGCTGGCGAAGAGCTATGCAGGCAAGGGCGATTACGCGGATCTTGTAATCGCGGAGGACCTGTCCAGTGATGTGGAGTATTACGCTATTGGCTTCAAGAAGGGCAGCGATCTGACCGCTAAGGTCAATGAGCAGCTGGAGAAGCTGGCGGCTGACGGCACCATTGCGGCTCTTGCCGAGAAGTACGGTGTGGCCACCACTGCCATCACCGATTTCTCTGACCAGAAATAAGATTAAACATACTTTGGAGATCATACCATGTCGTTTTTGGAAGTGACATCTTTTCTCTTTGACGGCTTTTTGATTTCTCTGCTGATCTTTGCGGTGACACTGCTTTGCGGTGCACCGCTTGGTCTGCCTATTGCCTTTTGTTCCATGAGCCGGTTCAAAGCAGTAAAAGCGATATCAAAAGTGATTGTCTGGATCGTCCGGGGCATTCCTTTGATGCTTCAGATATTCATTATTTATTATGTGCCCGGATTGTTGTTCCAGGTGCCTGTGTTCAGTCATATGGACCGGTACTTTTTCACCAACTACGGTGTGAATGACGCAGGCCGGATTGTTGCGGTGCTGATTGCGTTTGCTATCAACTACGCATGCTATTTTTCTGAAATTTACAGGGGCGGTATTGAAAGTATCTCCAAAGGCCAGTATGAGGCGGGATATGTTCTGGGCTTGAATAAATCCCAGATCTTCCGCAATATTATCCTTAAACAGGTAGTGCAGCGGATTGTGCCCCCCATGTCTAACGAGATCATCACCCTGATTAAGGACACGGCGCTGGCGAACTGTATCATTGTGTGTGAGATTATTAAGCAGGCCAAGGAGCTTGCGGCCACTAAGGCCATGGTCTGGCCCCTGTTCTATACAGGTGTGTTCTATCTGGTATTTGTGGGATTTTTGACCATTGTTTTGGGCAGAGTGGAGAAAAAACTCAGCTATTTCAGGAGTTAATGTATGG
Source organism: Faecousia sp. (assembly GCA_045538415.1). Lineage (GTDB taxonomy): Bacteria > Bacillota > Clostridia > Oscillospirales > Oscillospiraceae > Faecousia. The sequence goes on from JAZSRI010000130.1 coordinate 4,369, forward strand.
CATTGTTGAAAGTGGACAATATTCAAAAGAGCTTCGGACAGACCCAGGTGCTCAAGGGTGTCAGCTTTGCCCTGGATAAGGGACAGGTTCTGGCCATTATTGGCTCCTCCGGCAGCGGCAAAACCACTTTGCTCAGGTGCCTGAACTTTTTGGAGATGCCGGATAAGGGCACCATCACCGTTGGAGACAAGGTGCTTTTTGACGGAGAGGATGCCGCTACCCTCAGTGATGAGGCCATCCGGCAGAACAGGCTTCATTTTGGGCTGGTATTTCAGAATTTTAATCTGTTCCCCCAGTATAACGCACTGGAAAATGTGACCCTTGCCCCCACCCTGCTGAAAAAAGGGACACCGGAACAGATTGACAGTAACGCCCGCAGGCTTCTGGAGCAGGTGGGTCTGGCGGATAAGCTGAGCAATTATCCCTACCAGCTTTCCGGCGGTCAGCAGCAGCGGGTCGCCATTGCCCGGGCGCTGGCTATGCAGCCTGAGGTACTGTGTTTTGATGAGCCTACCAGCGCCCTGGATCCGGAACTCACAGGTGAGGTTCTGCGGGTCATTCGGGGGCTGAAGGACCGGGGCACCACCATGATCGTGGTGACCCATGAGATGGACTTTGCCCGGAATGTGGCAGATCTGGTCATCTACATGGCTGACGGGATTATCGAAGAAATGGGCACACCCCAGCAGGTATTTGAAGCGCCTCAAAGTGATAAAACCAAGGCGTCCCTCCGGGGTGCTCAGGACAACTTCTGATGGGAGGCATTATGGAAGAAAAGGTTGCGCAGCTGTACCGCTTGATTCTAAAGCTGGAAACGCTGGAGGATTGTCAGGATCTGTTTCAGGATCTGTGTACCAGAAAGGAAATCGACAAAATGGCAGACAGGATCCAGGCAGCGAAACTCCTGATGGAGGGCAATACCTATAATCAGGTGATTGCTCAGACGGACATCTCCTCCGCTACCTTGAGCCGTGTCTCCAACTGTGTCCAGTATGGAAAGGGCTATTCCAAATTTTTGAAAGAATAATATTCCGACGCGGCAGCTGTTTTCCTCCGGTTGCTGTACTGAAAAGTCCAACAGCATCTGCTGTTGGACTTTTGCGTCAGGAGGCAGGTGACGGAAACAGAAAGGACGGAGTCATCCCACGGTATGGATATATATGTCCAAAACGGTTTTGTAATCGTTGCCGTTGGGCTTAAAAGGGTTAACCGTGCTGTTTGGGAATATGGTTCATAGGCAAACCTCCCTAAGAGGTTGGGCGATAGTAACGTAGCTTCTGTCCAATTGCAAGTGTTTGTTTTCAGTTTTCCAGTATTGCAAAATCAAAAGGGGAATATACTTGTCTATATCACGGATACCGGGGTGTAGGTTTATGAAAAGGACGATTTCCTATTGGCAGATGGGCGGATTTATTTTCACAGCAGCGGTGGGAACCCTTCTGCATTTTCTGTTCGATTGGACAGATGAAAATGTGCTGGTTGCGATCTTCTCAGCGGTAAATGAATCCATCTGGGAGCATCTGAAATTGCTGTTCTATCCAATGGCTGCCTTTGCGGTCACCGAATATTTCTTCTGGGGCAAAAATGTGGATTCCTTCTGGTGTATCAAGTTGATTGGCGTTGTGACTGGTCTTGTGCTGATTCCCGTGGTGTATTACACCTACACCGGAATCCTGGGTGTCAAGGCAGATTGGTTTAATATTACGATCTTCTTCCTTACTGCGGCAGTTGTTTATTGGATGGAAACGAAATTGTTTCAGCGGGGGTACACCTGTAGAATTGGTTCCCAATTGGCAGTGGTACTGATTTGCCTAATCTCGGTTGTGTTTACGATCCTAACCTTTGTACCGCCCCACGTTCCGTTCTTCCAAGACCCTATGACCGGAACCTACGGCTTTTTGAAGATAGATTAGATGGATTAAATGCTGTTGCACCACAAACAGGGAGAATGCCGTCTGGCTTCAGACCACATTCAGCACGCAGATTCACAGACAGTATCAATTTCGGTTTGCTGGCAACCATCTTGGAGAGAATCGCAGGAAAAAAAGCACCAAAGAGGGGATAAGTCTTGGCATTTACCTCAAACTTGGGGATGTATTCACGGTAGTTTTACCCTCCGCAAGATTTCGCGCTGCAAAAACATATATACCATTATGGTGTTGTAGGGTTGTATCCCAAATACCAATGTGCTATTGTATTAGTAAAGGCGTGTTGCTGCTACGCACAGGATGCCTGAAAACAAAAAAGGAGAACGACTATGCTGCTTGTTTATAACGGATATATTAAAACCATGGCAGGCGCGGATCTGGAAAAGGGCTGCGTCCTGATTGGCGATGACGGAAAGATTCTTTCAGTGGCAGAAAAGATTGACCCGCCAGAGAGCGCTGTCTGTATTGATGCCGGGGGTAGATTGGTTACACCCGGCTGTGTAGATGCCCACTGCCATCTGGGAATGAGAGATGATTACAATGAAAGTGCAGATCCCCTTACACCTCAGTTACGAGCTATTGACGCTATCTATCCTCAGAGTGAGGTGTTTGCGGATGCTATTGGGGGTGGTGTGACGGCTGTCTGTGTAGGGCCGGGCAGTGCCAATGTGGTTTGCGGTACATTCGCGGCAATCAAATGCGTGGGAAAACGCATAGACGATATGATCATTAAAAATCCTATTGGCATGAAGTGTGCGTTTGGCGAGAATCCACGACGCTTCCACGGTGAAAAAGGCAGAAGCCCCGCAACCCGTATGGGAATTGCCGCCATGCTTCGAGAACTTCTGTTTAAAACCTGCAGGTATAAGCAGGACAAGGATACGGGCAAAAACCCGGCCTTTGATATGAAGCTGGAGGCTATGCTGCCGGTGATTGAGGGGAAAATTCCCCTGAAGGCTCATGCACACCGGGCTGACGATATCTTTACCGCTATCCGTATCGCAAAGGAGTTTGGCGTTGGGATAACCCTGGACCACTGTACAGACGGTGCGCTGATCGCGGAAGAATTGGCCAAGGAAGGGCTGCCCGCTTTTGTAGGCCCCAGCTTTGGCTATAAGACAAAACGGGAATTGCAGAATAAGAGCTTTACCACACCCCGTATCCTTCACGAGGCGGGTGTGCCAATCAGCATTATATCTGACCACGAGGTGGTACCTATCGAGTATCTGACCCTTTATGCGGGCCTGGCGGTGAAGTCCGGATTGGATAAGGAGGCTGCGTGGCGGGCAATTACCATCAATCCTGCTGTATACACCGGTATTGGTGACCGGATAGGAAGCCTGGAGCCGGGCAAAGACGGTGATGTGGTAATCTGGGCGGCAGATCCGCTGGATGTGATTTCCAGTGGTGCCTGGGTCACAATTGTGGACGGCAAAGTGGTTTATCGTGCCGAATGATTTTCGTTATTCCATACAGCGTGTGAGGAGATTGCCTCACACGCTGTTTTTGCGGGAAGAAAAAATTCTGTCTGCAGGGACAAAAAATGGGGAAAACAGTAAATGTTTTTGGAAAAAGCGTTAATTACAAGAGATATTGTGGAAATTAGTGGAAAATGTTGAAAAAATAACAAAGTTGCTGATATAATTTTCTCAGAAGGGCACAAGGAGAGGTAGGAGAAAGCGTATGGATAAAATAGATATTGGTATCATTCACTGCTTAACAGAGGATGCCCGCATGAATGCTTCGCAGATTGGCCAGCGGGTAAATCTGTCGGTCTCCGCGGTAATCGAGAGAATGAAAAAACTGGAAAGCTCCGGCTTGATCCGCCGCTATACAGCAGTGATTGATGAGCAAAAGGCCGGTTTTGGTACCCAGGCGCTGATTTCGGTGCGCTTAGAGCACCCTAAGTACAATCAGAGCTTTGCCAAGCAGATGTGCGCCCATCCCTGTGTGCTGGACTGCTTTTATATCACCGGCGATTTTGACTATATGGCCCGGGTGATGGTGGGTTCCGGAGAGGAATTGACCCGGGTGCTTAACGATATCAAGCAGATTCCCGGTGTATCTCTTACCCGTACATATGTTGTACTGGAATCCATCAAGCAAGATACCCCTGTTATTCCCCGTCTGGGTTGAAAGTTAATGCGGAGGTCCGCATCATAATATCACTTAAAATACAGGAGGAACTAACTATGATTATCGGCATCCCCAAGGAAATTATGCACGAAGAAGCCCGTGTGGCTGCAACTCCCGAAACTGTCAAAAAGTATGTGGCAGACGGACATACTGTGCTCGTTGAGAAGGGTGCAGGTGTAGGCGCCCTCCACTTTGATGCGGATTATGCAGCAGCCGGGGCTGTCATGTGTGACACGCCACAGGAAATCTACGACAAGGCAGAACTGATCCTGAAGGTTAAGGAACCTCTGTTCAATGAGCAGACCGGCAAACACGAAGTGGATATGATGCATAAGGGCCAGTACTTAATTACCTTCATCCATCCTGCCGCTCCTGTAAACCATGCAATGGTCAAGAATATGGCCGCCGCAGGTATTATCAGTATGTCTATCGAAGGCGTTCCCCGTATTTCCAGAGCTCAGTCCATGGACGCCCTGACTTCCATGAGTACCTGTGCAGGTTATAAGGGTATTTTGATGGCGGCTTCTGATCTGGAAAAGTTCATTCCCATGATGCCCACCGCTGCAGGTATGATCAAGCCCTGTAATGTACTGGTTGCCGGTGTTGGCGTTGCCGGTCTGCAGGCTCTGGCTACCGCAAAGCGTCTGGGTGCAAAGACCTTTGCAATTGACATCCGTCCCGCAGCTGCTGAGCAGGCTACCTCTCTGGGTGCCAAGTTAATCGACAGCGGCGTTGCTCCTGAACTAGCCATCGGTAAGGGCGGTTATGCAATGGAACTGCCTGCTGATGTACTGGCCGCAGAACGTGAGCGCCTGGCCAAGGTTCTGCCTGATATGGACATTGTGTTCCTGTCCGCTCTGGTTCCCGGTCGTTTGGCTCCTACTCTGATCACCGAAGAAATGGTCAAGAGCATGAAGCCCGGCTCCGTTATTGTGGATATCTCCATCGACCAGGGCGGCAACTGCGCCATCACTACTCCCGGTGTCCGTGACGTGAAGCACGGTGTTGTCATCGAGGGTATCAAGAATATCCCTGGCATGCTGGCCACCTCCTCCACCTTTATGTACGCTGCCAATATGTACAATCTGGTGAAGTACCTGATCAAGGATGGCAAGCTGAATTTGGATGAGAGCGATGATATTGTCAGCGGTATGCTGACCACTAAGGATGGAAAGGTGGTCCACGCTGGCGCTCTGGCTGCCATGGAGGGCTAAGCATGAGTCCTGTTTTACTGGTTGTTTTGTTTGTAGTGTCGGCTGTTTTGGGTTATGTTATCATCCGTAATGTGCCGGCCTTGTTGCATACGCCCCTGATGTCCGGCATGAACGCCCTGTCCGGTGTTACCGTTTTGGGTGCTATGGTGGCAGCGGCCATGGCAAAAACATGGGTTAGCATTGCTTTGGCGCTGATCGCCGCAGTGTTGGCCATGGTCAATGTGGCAGGTGGCTTCTCTGTGACTCATAAGATGCTCTCCAGCTTTGTGAAGAAGGGTAAGAAGGAGGAGCAGAACCATGAGTAATCCGGTTTATTACCTTCTGAGCGCCGTTTGTGTGGCTTTGGTGCTTTTGGGCATCAATCTGATGAGCAAAGTTAAGCTTTCCGTCACCGGTAATGCCTTGTCTGCGTTTGCTATGCTGGCAGCTATGGCTGTTACTATAGTTCGTTATGGTATTAACTCTCCCGCGGTTCTGTATGTGGCTCTGGTTGTTGGCACTGTGATAGGTGTGATCGGTGCGGTCAAAGTCAAGATGATCGCTATGCCCCAGACCATCGCATTGCTGAACGGCCTTGGGGGCGCGGCCTCCGCATTGGTGGCCTGTGTTACCGCTATCGATGGCGCAAGCTCCGGCTTTGAAGCCTGTACCGCAGGCCTTGCCCTGGTGGTTGGTGCCGTCACGCTCACCGGCAGCCTGATCGCCGCCGGTAAGCTGGCCCGGATCCTGGATGCCCGTCCCAAAACGATTCCCGGTCACAATGTAATCTTTGCTGCGCTGACATTAGCGTCCGTGGCCGGTATAGTCCTGCAGACCGTATTTGGTGGTGCTTGGGCTTTCCTCACAGCCATTGCCTCTCTGGTACTGGGCATCGTGTTTGTTATCCGTGTAGGCGGTGCGGATATGCCCATTACTATCTCTCTGCTGAACTCTCTGTCCGGTGTAGCCGGCGGTATTGCCGGTATGGCCATTAACGATCCCATGCTGGTGGTCATTGGCGGTATCGTGGGCGCATCCGGCCTGATCCTGACCCAGGATATGTGCAAGGCTATGAACCGCAAGATCATCACCATCCTCACCGGAAAGACCACCGTGACCGCTTCCGCAGCCGCACCGGCTCCTGTCCAGGAAGATGCAGCGCCGGAAGATCCGGAAGGTCTGACCGAGGCTGCTGTGGCTGAGACATTGCAAAGCGCCAAGAAAGTGATCATCGTTCCCGGCTACGGCATGGCGCTTTCCCAAACTCAGGCAGATGTTGCTTACCTGGCTGCTGCTTTGGAAAAGACTGGAGCAGAAGTTAAATTTGCCATCCATCCCGTTGCTGGCCGTATGCCTGGTCACATGAGCGTGCTGCTGTGCGAGGCCGATATCGATTACGACAAGCTCTTTATGATGGAGGACATCAACGAAGAGTTCGCCTCCTGTGATATCGCCATTGTCATCGGCGCAAATGACGTCACTAACCCTGCCGCCAACACAGCCGAGGGAACACCAATCTATGGCATGCCCGTGCTGGCTGTGGAAAACGCGCCCAAGATCGTATTCTGCAACTTTGACACCAAGCCTGGATATGCCGGTGTACCCAATCCTCTGTACACAGCCTCCAATGCGCTGTTGATGTTGGGAGATGCTAAGGTATCGGTGCAGCGGTTAATTGCTTTTGTGGAAAATTCTGGCGGAAAAGCTGTTGTTCAGGATGTTTCTCAGACTTCCGATAGCGGCAAGTTGACGCTGGATACGGTGGGTGCAACACTGCAGGAAGCTAAAAAGGTGATTATTGTTCCCGGTTATGGCATGGCGCTTTCTCAGGCACAGGCGGACGTGGCCCGGTTGGCTGCTGTTATAGAAGCCAGGGGTGCAGAGGTAAAATTTGCCATTCACCCGGTTGCCGGCCGTATGCCCGGTCACATGAGTGTGCTGCTGTGTGAGGCGGACATTGATTATGACAAGCTGTATATGATGGAAGATATCAATGAAGAGTTTGCCTCCTGTGATATTGCACTGGTCATTGGCGCCAATGATGTTACCAATCCTGCTGCCAATACGGCAGAGGGTACACCCATCTACGGAATGCCCGTGCTGTCTGTTGAGAATGCGCCTATGGCTGTGTTCTGCAACTTTGATACAAAGCCCGGCTATGCCGGTGTACCCAATCCTCTGTACACAGCTTCCAATGTGCTGCTGATGCTGGGTGATGCAAAAGAATCCGTGCAGACCCTTGTAGGTTTTGTGGCAGACTAGAATATCAATAGCTTTTAAACCGGGCCATGCTCCCAAAGGGAGTATGGCCCGGCTCTATAATGAAAATCGGAGACAGCTTCAAAAAGAAGAGTCTCCGATTTTTTAGGAAGTTCAAATTATGCTGTGAACATTGTCCGGACCAATTCAGCCGCAAAGAGCTTTGTCATGGGGCGGACAGGATGGTTAATACGGTTGGACAGCAGTTCCGTTACATCCACACCGTTTTTCCACAGCGTTTTCCATAGGGCATAACAGTCGCATACCGGTACGGACATTCTTTGGCACAGCTGCTTTGCTGCCTTTATGTGGGCATCGAACGTACCGTCATTTTGCAGGGAGGATACGCTTTCCGCAATAGGAACAAAGGTGGGATCTAACTGATAGCTGACACTGGGTGCCATCATATTCGGTGTCATGAAGATGATCTCGCTGCCGGCGTTGCGCAGCTGGGCAAAGATACCCTCCAAGGCGGCAATATACCGCTGGGGACCGTCCCGGCTGCAGTCGTTCAGTCCATAACACACCACGGTCAAATCCGGCTCATGGCGGAGAACGTCCCGTTCGAGGCGTCCCAGACCGCTGGGAGCATTGTCTCCGCTGATACCTGCGTTGATGATATTTACAGGAACACTGGGGTACAGCAGACACAGAATATCAAATACACCCATGGCATAGCTGTTCTGTTTGTCGTAGACGGTGTCGATGGTATCAGCGGTTTTCCAGTAGATCTCAAAGCAGCCCTGGGTAACGCTGTCGCCCAAAAAGGCGATGGTAACACCCTCCCGGTTTGCGTTATCCTTTACTTTAGCAGTAAGCTTTTCAATGATTTTCATAGTATATACCGGTTTGCAGCAAACCGCCTTTCCTTGGTCGTTTTGGTTACTATATCACAGAGGCTGCTCTGTGATATAGGGAGTGCCGGCGATACCGGAGGACAACGCAGCGCAATCGAGCATGTTGGCCAGTGTATTTGCAACCTCCAGATCAATGGCAACCTTGCCGGAAACGCCCAGGGGCAGACGGAACGGGGGATAGATACCAACCTGCTTCAGCTCGCCATTGATATAGAGCTTTACGGCGTTCCCCAGACTGGGAAGCACCAGCACAGGATTTTGCAGTTCTGCCGGAATCTCTGCCTCAAAGTGATAGGTCACAGAACCGGAGTAGAAGGGCTGACCCTGTACGGTCCAGGACTGGCCGGTTTTCAGAGTACTGCGGCGGGCAGAGAAGGTAAAGGACATTGCTTCCGGGAAGTAGCAGCTTATGGAGTAGCCCTTGCCGTAGTGCAGGGGCATCATTTCCAGAATCTGTGCATCCACATCAAAGTTGCCCCGCAGGAAAATGTGATCTCCAATAGATACAGTTGTGTCAATATCCAGTTTCAGACAATGGCGGCCCTTATCAAAGCTGATGGGATAGCTGGTGTAGTAATCGTCAAAGATCATCACCGTTTCCCCGGCGGTTAGCTGGACATCATCCAGATACAGCTTGTGAATATACTTTGCAAAGGCATTGGGAATCAGTATCTCCAGATTGTTCAGAGGCTCGGTAGCGGTGAAGGGGAACAGAGGATTCTGAGTTACAGGGAGCGCCTGCAGGTTGGGAAAATCCGGGGGTCCCCAGCCCTGCTGCACATACCAACTGTCACGGCTGCCGGCGGTCAGGGGGAAGGGTCTGCCGTCGGGGTATTCCCATCTGGCCAGAGGAATGATGTTGGGTTTTTCAAAGGTAACAGGTACTTCTTCGGTCAGCGGTACACGAATGGGATCATGGCACACAGCCCGGTAGTCATCAAAACCACCGCCAAAGAAGGCAAGCTCACCGGAGGTAAGTTCAATCTCATACTGCTTGCCCTGGAAGGTGATGGTTCCCACCAGTGTGTCGTCGGATTCAATGTTACCAACAACCAGCATTTCGCTTCCGTCCTCCAGCTGGCGACGCATGAACATAACCTCTCCATCGCCCTTCCAGCTGATGCCGGGATCGATTTCTTTCTTCACACGGTCAAGCTGATAGTATTCGTACAGCTTTAGCCCCAGAGAAGCGATGTACTGCCGCTGTTCCCCTGTCAAAGGCAGGCCGGGGTTGATAACAGCCTTTAGTTCCTTGGCTTTCAAGCTTAGACTCTGCAGGTCGGAAATCACATAGCCCTGAGGATAATGGTTTAGCTCCTTAGCCAGCAGCAGTTCGATCTCACTGTCGCCGCTGCCTTCCCAAATGAAATCCGTAGGATCCAGAAGCGCAAGATCCACCTTCAATTTGCCCTGAGAGCAGATATAGGCATAGCGGGCAGCAGAATCGTTAAACTGGCGCATAGCAAACTCCGCGTGGCTGTGAGGACCGAAGGTAAGGGGCGCAAAGTGCTTGGTCTCACCCCGCAGACGGTAGTGATAGGCCTGCAGGACAATAAACGTCACACCCTGCATCAGCTGCCAGGCCAGAATGTTCCGCAGCTCCTTGTAGGAAGCTGCCCAAGTGGCGCCGGCATACATCTCACACATAACGCCCTTTTTATCGTGGAGGTAGGCGCAGGACTGGGCCTGCTTTGCCCGCAGATCCGCATGTACTTCATAGAAGTCGAAGGGCCGTACATCTGTATCGCTGCCGTAGAAGCACAGGGCGTGTCTCATATGTTCCAGATAGAAATAGCAGCCGCCGTTGAGCTTCAGACATTCGTGGTCTGTGCCGGGATAATCGCAGCGGGTACCCGCATCGATGGCTTTTCCCTCAGCAAAAGCGGAATTGAAGTAGCTGGTGGTGATACGGAATGGGGCGGAATCGCTGGTGTGGAAGGTGGATTCCAGACCGTTTTCCTGAAGCCAGCGGTAGTTGGAGGCAAACCAGCTCATGTGCAGCTGTCCGCTGTGTTCCCAGTAGTGCCGGGCTTGAGAGGAGGTCTCTCTGCGGATGATGGAGGGCAGGTAGGGAGTAATGTCATAGCCGTAGCGCTCCTGGAAGCTCTGGGCGAAATTTTTGG
>JAZSRI010000083.1:0-4752 GCA_045538415.1 Faecousia sp.
AGTGACTGGTGACAGTGTGATGAGTATTATTGTGGAGAATGATGGCTTGTATGAGGATGTGGGATTTTATCCCGTTGCTCCGTTAGAGAAATTGACAAAGCAGGAGATTGTGGATGCTGTAAAAGAGGCCTATCCTCACCATGACCGCTGCAAGAAGCCCATCATCTTCCGCGCCACCCCCCAGTGGTTCTGCTCCGTGGAATCCTTCAAGGACAAGGCCATCGAGGCCATTGAAAACGTGCAGTGGTTCCCCGGCTGGGGCGGCGACCGCATGGTGAGCATGATCCGGGAGCGTGCCGACTGGTGCATCAGCCGTCAGCGCCGCTGGGGTCTGCCCATCCCTGTGTTCTATTGCGCCGACTGCGGCAAACCTGTATCTACCCCTGACTCCATTGCCAAGATCTCCAAGCTGTTTGACGAGCACGGCTCCAATGTTTGGTTTGAAAGCGAAGCTATGGAGCTGGTGCCCGAAGGCTTCACCTGCCCCCACTGCGGCGGCAAGGTCTTCACCAAGGAGACCGACACGCTGGACTGCTGGTTTGACTCCGGCTCCACCCACTTTGCCTCCCTCATGAAGGACACTCCCGAGCTTTGGCCTGCGGATGTATACCTGGAGGGCGCTGACCAGTACCGGGGTTGGTTCCAGTCCAGCCTTCTGACTTCCGTCGGCGCTTTGGACAAGGGCGCTCCCTTCCGTCAGGTGCTGACCCACGGCTGGGTCGTTGACGGTCAGGGCCGTGCAATGCACAAGAGCCTGGGCAACGGCGTTGACCCTGCTGATCTTATCAAGGACTTTGGTGCTGACATCGTCCGTCTGTGGGCCGCTTCTTCTGACTATCACGCAGACGTGCGCTGCTCCAAGGAGATCTTCAAGCAGATCGCCCAGAACTACTTGAAGTTCCGAAACCCCGCCCGTTACTGCCTGGGTAATCTGAACGACTTTAATCCTGATGATCTGGTTCCTGCTGACCAGCTGGAAGAGCTGGATAAGTGGGCGCTGACCAAGCTGAACGAGCTGGTAGCTACCGTCCGTAAGGCCTACGATAACTACGAGTTCCATGTGGTGTCCCATGAGATCAACGACTTCTGCGTCGTCGAGCTCAGCTCCTTCTACCTGGATATTCTGAAGGACCGCCTGTACTGCGAGGCTAAGGACGGCCTGCGCCGCCGCAGCGCACAGACTGCCCTGTTCCTGATTCTCGATGCCATGGCGAAGCTGTTTGCCCCCATCCTACCCTTCACCTGTGATGAGATCTGGCAGTCCATACCCCACCGGGACAGCGATGATGTGCGCAACGTGCTGCTGAACCAGATGCCCGAGAATTTTGACGCGTATGTACTGGATGACGCCACCATGGAAAAGTGGGCGCTGGTTATGAAACTGCGTCAGGATGTGAACGGTGTTCTGGAAGTGGCCCGCGCAGACAAGCGTATTGGTAAAGCTCTGGAAGCCCATGTAAGCCTGCAGACTGAGGATGAGGCTATCAAGGCCGCCTGCCAGGGACTGAATCTTGCTGAGATTTTCATCGTCTCTTCCTGCGATTGGGAGGCTCCCGAGGCCGGCGCAACTATTGGAACCGGCACAAACCTGCCTGAGCTGACTGTGGGTGTCACAGAGGCCCGGGGGGAGAAATGCCCCCGCTGCTGGATGCATTCTCTGGACGCGGACGAAAACGGCCTGTGCAAGCGCTGCGCCGCTGTCATCTCCCAGATGGATTTGGAAATCTAATATAACCTCACAAACAGTTAACAGCCACAGCAGATGCTCTGCTGTGGCTGTTCTTGTGTTTTATGCTGCTGTGTGATAGTATAATACAAATCCATGGAAATTTACCCACAGGACAGCCATGTCTAATGGAAGCAATACGGCATTTCTCGCTTTGTGTCGTGTTCAAAAGATAAGATTGGCGCTATACTGACAGCGAAAGGAGGGCATCTGTATGGATCAGATTAAGATCGGAGCATTTCTGAAAGAGCTTCGAAAAGAAAAGGACCTGACCCAGGAACAGTTGGCAGAGAAGTTAAATGTATCCGGCAGGACGGTGTCCCGTTGGGAAACAGGCAGCAATACGCCTGACATCAGCATGCTGGTGGAGATCGCAGATTTTTATAATGTTAGCATACCTGAAATCATTCGTGGAGAAAGGAAAAGCGAGAATATGGATCAAGAAACGAGAGATACTGCTGTTGCTATGGCACAGTACGGTCAAAATGCGGTGAAGCTTGGAAAACAAAATGTAATCGGTATTCTGATGGCAGCATTCGGCATATTCATCATTGTGTCAGCACTATCCATATTTCCAAATGACAGCAGCTGGGGAAGTATTTATTCGATTTGGGGAAGTATCTTTTTAGTTATCGGAATCTATCTCCTTATCCGACCTGTGGTGGTAAAACGTGGCTTGCGCATACTGATCGTCATCGGATGCGCTTGTCTGTTATTTGGAACTTTTACGCTATCGGATTATATTGCGGTTACGCAGTTCAATCAGGTGCCAAGATTCTGTTATGAGATGAGTTATGATTCACGAAATTCAGATCAATTAGTTTATAAAACCATTTTCTTTACAGCAGTTCAGAAAAATCCCGGAACAGAGGAAGAACAGGTTTTTATAATAGAATAGGTTTTAGGAAGTAACACAGATTCCCATTTGTTAAACAGCCATAAATGCGTTCTTCTAACCCTATTGGCCGCCCTATAAAAGTCAAACAGCCCGGACATCTAAATGTCCGGGCTGTTTGCGTCACGACCTCCAGCAAAGGTCTGCTTTCCTTTGTTTCACTCCAGAATCTCCCACCGTTCCAGATAGGCTGCATAATCCTTCTTTAAATGAGCCCTCATCAGCTGCTTAGCCAAAAGATCATTTCCATCCCCAATGGCCATGGCAATTGCGCGGTGTTCATCAATGCCCTGAAGAAATATTTCCAGGGTAAGGCTTTCCAACACCCGCAAACCCCGAAGCTGGCTGGCAATGGACTGATAGAACCCATAGAGCACCTGATTCCGGGAAAATTTTGCCACTGCCTGATGAAACCGGTAACCACAAGCCATCAGGCTGTGCCGGTCGTAGTTTTGTTCCATTTCCCCCACAATACCCAGCAGTATTTCTGTTTGGGGTTTGGTAATATTCCGGGCCGAAAGAGCTGCCAACTGGGGCTCAAGAATGTATCTTGCCTGCACAAGGCTGGATATATTGGCTGGGTCTGCCATAACCGCCGCCAGTTCCATAGTGCCTAACACCAACGGCGCATTATCGGAAATATATGTCCCGGAACCGCTTCGGGAATAGAGCACTCCGGAAAGCTGCAGACTTTTGATGGCAGAGCGGATTGTTGCCCGGCTAACATCAAAATATTCCGCCAGTTCCAACTCGGAGGGCAAACGCTCCCCCTCCACCCATTTCTTGGATTGGATGTGCTCTACAATACGGTCAGCCACATCTTGGAATAGTTTTTGTCTGTGAATTGTACTACTCATTTGCTCATATCAAAACGAAAAACTTCTTCTCCAGACTGCTCCAGCTTCTGCAGCAACAGACCCGCACAGGCCACATCCAGCATGCCTGTACCAATGATCTGAGCGTAGATCCTGTGACTGGGATCAGTACGGGCCTCCGCCTTTCCTGCCAGCACATCCGGAATAATAATGTCAAAGGAGTCCTCAGTAATTTCGCCCATCTCCGCCAGTTCCTTTACATTGCCCCGGTGCAGGGATTGTCCAACCTGATCTACCGCGATCTTATCTGCCTTGCGAACCACATCAAAGGAGGTCTCTCGGAAAGAACCCATGGTCATGATCAGACCGCCCTCCCTGATCCAAGGCTCCTCCACAAGGTCAGCGTTGGCGTTGGTGACGGTAATAATCACGTCCGCGCCCCGGCAGCCCTCCTCATTGCAAGTACACTTGACAAAGCGGAACGGAGCATCCGGAAAACGTGCAATAAACCGGTCCATGGCTTCCTGAGAGATGTCACAAAGCCGGACTTCCTGAATTTCCACAGTCTTGCTCATGCAGAGCAAGCTGTAATAGGCCATCAGGCCGGTACCGATAAAGCAAACCACATCTGTCTTTGCCGCCAGCAGTTGGGTCATAATAGCAGGCTGGGCGCCTGTGCGCATATCGTTGATATAATCACCGCTGACTACAGCCTTCAAAACGCCGGTTCTGGGATCTGTCAGGATTACATTGGCCTTAATATAGGGAAGTCCCAAGGCCTTGTTTCCGTCATAGCCGCCCACCAACTTGAGGCCCGCGGTATCCAAAGGCGCAATATACGCAGGCATGGAGTTGAACCAGCCGGCAACTCCCAGCTGCGTCATATCCGTGGTGATCTTATTCGGCATGACCACCTTATCCTCTCCGTACCAACGCCAGGTCCTCCGGCAGATATCAATTACATCCTCCGCCGATAAATATTTTTTAACAGTCTCCTCGCTGATAATCAAAGCCTTCTGTTCCATAAGATTGCTCCTTTCCCTGTGTGTACTTTAATATTACCTCATAGAAAGGGAAAGTCAAGGTACAAAGCTGTCCGTTTTGCAGTGTGTTTTTGGGATATAATAACCGCACATTATATCCTTAACATTCAAAATAAAAAAGCTCCGCTTTTATAAGCGGAGCTTTGTTCGCATTACCTATTTTCCCGGGCAGTCGCCCGCCAAGTATCGTCGGCGTACATGAGCTTAACTTCTGTGTTCGGCATGGGAACAGGTGGACCCTCATGACAATCAACACGAACTATTTATCTGTAC
>JAZSRI010000123.1:0-6059 GCA_045538415.1 Faecousia sp.
CCGTGCGCCAATGTCATAAATCACCTTGCCAACAGACTCCGTTTTCATACCCCACACCCCTCATACGTCTGTTCTTTTCAGCTATTGTATCAACTAGCTGGGAAATACGCAACAACAATTTCTTGTTTTATTGGATATTTCGCAAATATTTTAATGAAAGTATTATTTTTTTGTTTTAAGATAAAATCAACTTAATTTTACAGGAGGTGCTTATGAAATATCATAACAATACTGTCACAGATGTGAAAATCGCCTATATCGGCGGAGGTTCCAGGGGCTGGGCCTGGGGACTTATGTCAGACCTGGCTGCCTGTCCCGACATGTCCGGTCGGGTGGAGCTTTATGACATTGACTATCAGGCCGCTCTGGACAACCAGCTCATCGGTAACCGTTTCAATGATCTGCCGGATGCCCGTGGCCATTGGAACTACAATGCATCCCCCACACTGGAGCAGGCGCTTAAAGGCGCTGATTTCGTTTTCATTTCCATCATGCCCGGCACCTTTGATGAGATGGAATCGGATGTTCACGCCCCTGAACAGTATGGTATCTACCAACCTGTTGGCGATTCCACCGGTCCGGGAGGTATTGTCCGCGCTCTGCGCACCCTGCCCATGATGGAAGAAATTGCCCTTGGGGTCAAGGAACATTGTCCCAATGCCTGGGTCATTAACTACACCAACCCCATGACCCTGTGTGTGGCTCAGCTGTACAGGACCTTCCCCCAGATCAAAGCCTTTGGCTGCTGCCACGAGGTGTTCGGCACACAAAACTTTTTAAAGCAAATTCTGGAAGATACCTGCGGATTTACAGGTGTTTCCCGCAGCGACATCAAGGTTACTGTCACCGGTGTAAACCATTTCACATGGCTGACCACCGCCCATTACGGAAACGTTGACCTGTATCCCATCTACCGGGACTACTGTAACCAGCACACCAATCAGGGGGCAAGCAAGCAGGCAGACACCAACTGGGCCAATGCTC
Source organism: Faecousia sp. (assembly GCA_045538415.1). GTDB lineage: Bacteria > Bacillota > Clostridia > Oscillospirales > Oscillospiraceae > Faecousia. Next base: position 985 of record JAZSRI010000123.1, read on the forward strand.
CCTTTGTCTCCCATGAGATGGTGAAAATGGACCTTTTCCGGCGGACCGGTGTAATTGCCGCCGCAGGCGACCGGCATCTGGCGGAATTTTGCCCCGGCAACTGGTATCTGTCCAGCCCGGAACGGGTACAGGAGATGGGCTTCGCCTTGACCTCTGTAGCCTGGCGGAAAGACAATTTAAAGGACCGTCTCGCCCGGGCACAGCGGCTTATCTCGGGGGAAGAACCGGTGGTAATTCGAGGCACCGGCGAAGAAGGCGTGGAGCAGATGCGGGCACTGTGCGGCCTAAAGGATTTTGTCACCAATGTGAACCTGCCCAACCGTGGACAGGTAGCCAATCTTCCCCTGGGCGTTGTGATGGAAACCAATGCCCACTTCTCCTGTGACCGGGTAGCCCCCGTCCTCAGCGGAGAGATTCCTGCCACAGTGCTCCCACTGGTAAGCCCCATCAGCGCTATCCAGACCCTGGTTCTGGAAGCGGTTGCCCACCGGGATTTAAAACAGGCCTTCACCGCTTTCTGCGCAGATCCCTTGGTATCCTGTTCTCTGAAGGACGCATGGACACTGTTCTGCCAGATGGTTAAAAACACCGCAAAGTATTTGGATTCCTACGATCTAACCACATTAAATCATTAAAAACGGAGGTAATACATAATGAAATTCTATAAATCCTATGACTTCATTGTGGAAAAGAGCAAGCAGACCCTGCCAACCATGGCCTATGACGGCAGCAGTGATCTGTCCCAGTGGCAAACCACCGCCAAAGCAAAGCTGGAAGAACTGTTGGGGCTCCCCCTACAGCGGTGTGATGACCAGTTCTCCATCCTGTCCACCACCCAGACCGAGACTTACCTGCGCACGGATTTTGAATTTCAGAGCGAGCCGGGTTACTTCCAAAAGGGTGTTTTCCTGTACCCTCTGAACTGTGAAGGAAAGCGGCCTCTGGCTATCTGCCTGCTGGGACACTACACAGGCATGCACATTTCCCTGGGAGAATCCCGTTTCCCCGGCGATGCAGCCGGTATCGCAGGCGGCGGGAATATGGCAATTCAAGCCGTAAACCGTGGCTACTGTGCGGTTGCTATTGACCAGCGGTACATGGGTGCTGCCGGACAGCATCCTGAGAATGGCAGGCCCGCGTGTCTGTCCTATAACCACTGCATACCTTCCCTCCTTCTGGGACGTACCGCCATCGGCGAGCGTGTGTGGGATGTTCAGCGGCTGATCGATGTCATGTTTACCCACTTTGAAAGCTTTGTGGATCAGAACAAGGTGATCTGCATGGGTAATTCCGGTGGCGGTACTACTACATTTTACGCTTCATGTATGGACGACCGTATTTCCATTGCTGTTCCCTCCTGCGCAGTATGCAGCTATGATGCCTCCATTATTCCCCTTTGGCACTGCCCCTGTAATTTCATTCCGGGCATCCGCAAATACATGGAAATGGGAGATGTAGGCTGCCTGCTTGCCCCCAAACATTTGATTCTGGTGTGCGGTGTCAAGGACACCATATTCCCCCTGGCAGGCACTGAGGAAGCTTACAGCAAGATTCAGAGCGCTTACCGCTGGCTGGGAAAAGAAGATCTGTGCACCATTGTCAGGGGTAACGGTGGCCACCAGTTCTATCCGGAGGAGGCCTGGCCTCTGATCGATGAAGCGGTGTCCCGGTAATTTTGAAACAAAAACGACTGTGAGGTGCTGATTTGAAAGAAAAGGTAATTCAATTTGGTGAGGGCGGATTTCTCCGGGGCTTTGTGGACTGGATGCTGCAGCAAGTAAATGAGCAGACCGGGTTTGCCGGTAAAGTGGTGGTGGTTCAGCCCATCGCGAGCGGCATGTGCGACATGCTCACCGCCCAAAATTGCGTCTACACCCACATGTGCCGGGGTGTAGAAGGGGTTGACGTGCGGCAAATCCAGGTGATTTCCCGGTGTGTAAAGCCCTACGAGGATTTTGAAGCCTACCTTCAACTGGCGGAAAATCCGGATTTTCGGTTTATTATATCCAACACCACAGAGGCAGGTATCTGCTTCAGCGATCAGGATTCCATCCATGACCGGCCCGCCAAAACATTCCCCGCAAAGCTGACCCAACTGCTGAAACAGCGTTTTGATCTGGGACTTCCCGGCTTTGTATTTCTGCCCTGCGAGCTCATCGACCGCAACGGCGACAACCTGAAAAAATGCATCCTTCAGTACGCCGACCTTTGGGATTTGGAGGAAGCATTTAAGCGCTGGATCGAAACAGAGAACATTTTCTGCTGCACCTTGGTTGACCGGATCAACACCGGTTATCCCAAGGAGGCAGCCGCGCTGGGGTATGAAGACAATCTGCTCAACACCTCGGAGTACTTCCACCTCTGGGTCATTGAGGGCTATAACAATTTGAATCAGGAAATTCCCTTTGACCGGTGCGGCCTAAACGTGATTCTCACTGACAATCTGGAAATGTACAGAACCCGAAAGGTCCGGATTCTCAACGGTGCCCATACCTGTCTGGTCCCCTACGGTCTGCTTTCCGGCTTTGATACGGTGAAATCCTGCATGGACGACGAAAAAATGCTGGCTCACATCAAGACCTGCGTCTTTGATGAGATCATCCCCACCCTGGATTTGCCCAGAGAGGAGCTGGTATCCTACGCTGAGGACGTGCTAAAGCGTTTTGCCAATCCCTATATCCGGCACTATCTGTCATCCATTGCCCTAAATTCTGTCAGTAAGTTCAAGGTGCGGGTTCTGCCCTCTATTACGGAGTATATCCGCCGGTTCGGCAAAATGCCAAAGACGTTACTGTTCTCCTTTGCTAAGCTGATTGCGTTTTACAGGACAGATATGCCCAACGACGACCCAGACGTGATGGCTTTTATGAAATCCGCAACCCTTGGACAGATCCTATCCAACGCCCAGTTGTGGGGAGAGGACTTGTCCTATCTGGAAGGGGAGATTGCAAACTATGTTGATCAATAAGCTGGACAATGTGGAAATCCACATAGATGACGGTCACAAATACGCAATTCGGGACATCGTCAAAGGGGAGCAAATTATTAAGTACGGCCAGCCTATCGGTCATGCTACAGAAAATATCAACGCCGGGGAGCATGTCCATACCCACAATGTAAAAACCAATTTGTCGGGCATCTTACAATACCGCTATGAACCTGTTACATATCCAATGGAAAAACAGACATCGGACCTGACCTTTCTGGGATATGTCCGTGAGAATGGGGAAGTGGGTATCCGCAACGATGTGTGGATCGTTAACACCGTGGGCTGTGTAAACAAAATTGGAGAAACTCTGGCAAAAGCCACTGGTGCCAAAGCCTTCCCCCACCCCTTTGGGTGTTCCCAGCTTGGGGACGATCAGCTGCTGACCCAGAAGATATTAAAAGGGATGGTCAACCATCCCAATGCAGGTGGTGTACTGGTTCTGGGTCTGGGCTGCGAAAACAACAATATTGAGATCTTTAAAACCATCCTGGGCGAGTGGGACGATGACAGGGTGAAATTTCTTAACACCCAGGATTTCACCGACGAGATTGGGGAAGGTATCCGGCTGATCCAGCAGCTGCAGGCCCATGCGGCAAAGGCAAAACGAGTGCCTGTAAGCATTTCACAGCTAAAGGTTGGTCTGAAATGCGGCGGAAGCGACGGCTATTCCGGGATCACCGCCAACCCTTTGGTTGGCAGATTCTGCGACAAATTAACCTCCCTGGGTGGCAGCTGTGCTCTGACAGAAGTTCCAGAGATGTTTGGCGCAGAGCACCTTTTAATGCAGCGCTGTGAAACGCAGGAAGTTTTTGAAAAAACCGTCCGGCTTATCAATGATTTTAAGGATTATTATACCCGCCACAACCAGGTAATTTATGAAAATCCCTCGCCGGGAAACAAAGCCGGAGGTATCACCACGCTGGAGGAAAAATCTCTGGGGTGCGTGCAAAAGGGTGGGCTTTCTCCTGTTGTAGATGTTCTGGACTACGGTGACCGGCTCACAAAAAGCGGATTGGTCTTGGTCAACGGCCCGGGAAATGACATTGTGTCGGTCACCAATCTCATGGCTGCGGGCGTCCACATGATTCTGTTCACCACAGGCCGGGGCACACCGTTGGGAGGGGCTGTTCCTACCGTCAAAATCGCCACCAATCATTCTCTGGCTGTAAAAAAAGCAAATTGGATCGATTTTGACGCCAGCCCGGTTCTGGAGGGTAAGGATCTGACGGAGGAACTATTTGCCTATGTGCTTCAGGTTGCCAATGGCAAGCCCACCCGCAACGAGGAAAATGGGTACGAGGAAATTTCCATTTTTAAAGATGGCGTAACCTTATAAACTGCCGTCAATCGGCAGATAAAAAGGGGCTGTTGCTCAAAGCAACAGCCCCTTTTTACTTTATTTCTCCAGCAGCTCCCGGAAATCATAGATATACCGGCCTGCCAATGTTTTCATCTGTTCAATATACTCCTCTGAGAAGGGGTCATACACGCCGCACACCTGCATGCCCGCCAACTTTGCCGTAGCGCAGGAGTAATAATTGTCATCCAGAAACAGGACCTCCTCCACAGGTACACCTAATTTCCGGGCTACCATATGGTAGATTTCCGGGTCTGCCTTGGTAGTCCCAAAATCATCACAGGACCAGACGTTGTCAAACAAGTCCCACATGCCCAGCCGCTTGAGGCATACATCCAGCGTAACATGAGGGCTGGCCGTGAGCACATTGAGTCTCGCCCCCCGGGCTTTCAGTTCCCACAGCACTGCAACCACATGCTCCTTGGGCTGGATCTCATGGTGGTAGGCGTAGAGCAGGTAATCCCGAATCAAATCCTCAAGCTGCGCTTGTGTCATAGGGACACCCATACCGGCAAGATGCTTTGCCGACCCAGCCAGTCCAAGCGGTGTAACGGTCTTGATAATGTCGCTGCCATAGGCAATCCCGTAATCATCCAGAATCCGCAGGATAGTGGACGCAAAGGTAGGCATAGAATCTATCAATGTGCCATCAAGGTCAAATAAATACGTCTTCATAATTCTCCAAACTGGGGTCAAACAAATTCTATCAAGTGGTACACCACACCCCCG
>JAZSRI010000156.1:0-6333 GCA_045538415.1 Faecousia sp.
TTGGTACGTTGACCGTATTGCCGCGGAAGATGGCCCATAGCCTAACAATATCATGGAGCGCATTCCGCAAAGCGGCAGTCGCGTATGATATGAAGTCATAGCAAGAAGAGACACGAATATCCGGAATGAAGCCTTGACAGGAGATTTGAATATGTACAAAATCGGCGCCATTACATTGGATACATCCCATCCACTGGCCTTTGCGGAGATCTTGCGGGACAATCCCAGAGGACGGTACACAGCAGTATACAACGACGGTTTTCGTGAAAGGGATGAGCTGGAAGCCTTTGCGAAACGGTTTAACCTGAAAATTTGCGGTACACTAGAGGAATTGATCGAGTGCGTTGATATTGGATTTATCCATAACTGCAATTGGGACAAGCATTTGGCTGTTGTGGAGACTTTTGCAAAAGCGGGGAAGCCAGTTTTTGTAGATAAGCCGATAGCAGGCAATGTTCAGGATCTGAATCGTTTTTTGGAACTGGACCGTTCCGGTGCGGAAATTGTAGGCACATCTGCCATGCGTTACCACCCGGATGTGGATCGGATCCGCCGGGAGGTGGCAGAGGCTGGCGGTCAGATTATCCACGTGAACGCTGCAATCGGATTGGGCGAATTTGACTATGCCATTCATGCGGTAGAGACAATTTGCGGGTTAATTCAGGATAAACCCCTCAGTTGCCAATACATAGGAACCGGAACCGCAGCAGGGCACAGCTGTCACAGCTACTTTATCCGATTTGCAGGCGGAGCAACAGCTATTTATCACAATTTACCAAGCAAATATGTTAATTCTCAGATTATGGTGTTATCTGCAGGTGGGAACGTAACCTGTGAGCAGGATTATAGTTTGACTTTAGGTCCCGGTGGCTATGCGGCCATGCTTGAATGTGTTTTGGACGTATTGGATGGAAAGAGAAACTGGATGGCAACGGTAGAGAGTATGGTAGATGCCGTAACGATTCTCTTGGCGGGCAAAGCATCTAAGAATCTGGGAGGCAGTGAGATTTCATTGGACAGTTCGGCTGTTGCGGCTATTCAATATGATGGTGATGCCTTTGAAAAAAGCTACGCTGCTTCAGCCGGAAAACTGTATCTTGTTTAACTGTGGCATAACATAAGATTTGAACAGCAAACTTTTATGGAACTGGGTAGGAAAAGCTATGGATAAACAATATCTGCAGCAGGTTCAGTGTTGGGTTCGGGAGGAACTGGATCGCTGTATTAATTTTTGGCTGAAAAACGGTATGGACCATAATCATGGTGGAATATATACCTGCTTGGATCGTTATGGCAAGGTTTATTCTACTGATAAGAGTGTATGGATGCAGGGACGCTGTGGTTGGATATTCTCTTACCTATGCCGGGTCTATGAGAAACGTTCTGAGTGGCTGGGTGCGGCCAAATCCTGCCTTGATTTTATGGAGAAGTATTGTATCAATCCCAATGCGGATGGCCGTATGTACTTTACTGTTACAGACGATGGTAAGCCCTTGCGTCAGCGTCGGTACTACTTCTCTGAAGCGTTTTACTGTATTGCAAATGCGGAGTACTATGGTGTCACTGGGGATGAAACATACTTAAGCCGGGCAAAGCGTGCATATGAAATCTATTGGAATATGAGTCAGGGCGGCAAAGATCCAACTGGATTAGGGCCTAAAGGAATCGTGGAAACCCGGAATGGACATAGTCTGGGCATCCCGATGATACTGTTAAATGTGTCCAGTGTCATGCGTCGGGTGGATCCGGCCAATGCAGAAATATATGACGCACGGTCTGATTCGTGTGTCCATGATATTCTTGCATACCATTACAAGCCTGAACTGGGCTGCACATTAGAAAATGTAGGTCTGGATGGTGAATTTCGTGGTGATGTAACAGAGGGAAGAATCGTTAATCCCGGCCATGATATTGAATGCAGCTGGTTCCTGATGGAATACGCAAATCTGCATAAGGATGAATCACTGCATAAAAAAGCAGAAGACATCTTTCGTCTGGCAATTGAAAATGGATGGGACAACGAATACAATGGCCTTTTGTATTTTACAGATTGTCTGGGATGCCCTCCCGAAGCCTATGAACATGACATGAAACTGTGGTGGCCTCATAATGAGACTATGATCGCGTCCATGATGGCCTATAGAGATACTGGGGATATATATTACCTCAACTGGTTTAAACGTTGTGTGGACTATTGTAAAGAAGTGTTTTCCGACCCTGATAACGGGGAATGGTATGGCTACCTTCGCCGTGATGGTAAACCGACAATGCCATCTACCAAAGGAAGTACATTTAAAGGACCTTTCCATCTGCCAAGGGCGTTAATTATGGTGGATACCATGATAGAGCAAATTCTGGAGAGATAATTTAAGGAAAATAGTATGGGACACGTTTCTCCCACCATAGTGACATGGTATTTACGGCTGTATTCGATACAATAACAGGTTAGGCGGTGCGGACCAGTTCACAGATACAATATTAAAATGAAATAACTATAAAAGACGATGAGTGACGACATGAAGAATTATATAACCGAACAGCAACTTAATGAACTGGAAGTTGCATATCTTAACAGTAATAACGAGCGAGTTAAGGCACGATTAAAAGTTGTTATCCTTCGTGGAAAAGGCTGTAAGCTCTTAGAAATCGCGGCGCAGACCAATTTCCATGTATCCAGCATAAGCAGGATTCTCTCTCTTTACCGAAATAACGGATTGCCAGCCCTTGTAGAGAATCACTATTTAGGGAATCGCCGCAATATGTCATTTGAAGAGGAAGCCGCGTTCCTGCAATCGTTCCAAGACCGGATCGATGCTGGACGGACAGTCCTGCCGAAGGATATCAAAGCGGCATATGAACAGTTAATTGGACATACCATTGGCGGCAGCCAGATCTATTATGTGATGAAAAGGCACGGGTGGCGCGCAGCATGGCTCAGCGGCGCAAAATCCGCCCCCGAATCAGACTCCGATTGACGAAAATTATCCACCGTATCTCTATGCCTTTGGTGGGATGCCTGTTATTCTTTTACCATTGTGTGTGGAGACTGCTGGTATAGGTAATAATGGACAGATCCCTTTTGCACCAGATACCGACAATGATGTTATCAATACCATGGATATGTCTATGGAAATACAATTGACATTGTCTTTGGCTACTGATAATAACAGAAGGAAGGACAAATTATGAAAATTTTAGTAGCAAATCCCAAACACGACACTTTTATAAACGAGGAAATTGCCCGCCGTATTGAGACACTTGGCGAAATTACCTGGAATAAAGAACCGCGGAATTTAACCAGAGAAGAACTGCGGGATGCCTTGGTGGATATAGACATTTGTATCTGTGGCTGGAATGTGCCTCAGTTTGATGAATTTGTGCTGGAAAAAGCCAACAAACTAAAACTGATTGCTTATACCGGCGGGTCTGTTTACCACGTGGTAACCGATACTATGTATGAAAGAGGTATTCGAATCGTCGGCGGCAACGAGGCGTTCGCCCGTTCTGTTGCAGAGGGTACCATTGCCTATATTCTCAGTGCCCAGCGTCGTTTGCGGAAATATGAAAATCATTTTCGCAATGATGGATGGACTCCTTACCCATTCTACAATGAGGGATTGCTGGAAAAGACTGTGGGTATTGTGGGCTACGGCGCTGTCAGCCGCCATCTGTTAACGATGTTAAAGCCTTTTCATGTCCGAGTTAAAGTTTTCTCTAACCATATGACTGACCAGCAAGCATCGGAACTTGGGGTGGAAAAAGCCACTTTGGAGGAGATTTTTTCCACATGCGATATCGTGTCTATGCACTGCTCCAACAGCCCAGCCAACAATGATTTGGTAGGGGAGCGGCTGCTGGGCATGATGAAAGACGGTGCCTTGTTTGTAAATACTTCTCGTGGCGCGGTTGTGGATGAAGAAGCGCTGGGCCGTGAACTCTGCAGCGGCAGAATCCGTGCAGCATTGGATGTGTTTAAGATGGAACCTCCAGCTGCGGACAGCCTGCTCCGTAAGAGCGATAATGTGTTGCTGATTCCTCACATGGCAGGCCCTACTGTTGACCAGCGTCCCGCTGCAGCCCGATTTGTGGTTGAAGATATTGAACGCTACCTGCAGAACCTCCCCCTGGAAAACGAGATTACCTCTAGTCGTTCCAAAGTGATGACAAGATAAGGATTCCTTTGGAAAGAAAAGTACGATTAAGCAGAAAAAGCGCAATTACGTTGCAACGGTGTTATAAATTTGATCCCTGCGATGACCTATCCGTAGTAGGAATCTTAACAAATGACGCGCATAAAAACCAGTTGAGCAGAAAACTCAACTGGTTTTTGTCATCCTACCCGGTCTTGAGGACATCACCTATTTGTGATACGCCCTTTTATGTCATGAACCAACGTACGCTCAGTGCTGCAACAAAAAAGCCGGTGAAGTCAGCCATCAGGGCAGCGGGCAGGGTGTATCTGGTCTTTTTGATACCTGCCGCGCCAAAATAAACGCTGATGGTGTAAAAGGTGGTTTCCGTAGAGCCCAGCATTACCGCCGCTGTCCTGCCGATTACGGAATCCACACCGTATTCCACCATCAGGTCCGCACCAACCGCAAGGGCGGCGCTGCCGCTGATGGGACGGATCAGCACCAAAATGGCAGTTTCCGGCGGAATCCCGAAAAATGAGAAAACAGGTGAAAGGAAGCGGCTTATTAATTCCACAGCCCCGGAAGCCCGCAGCATGGTCACCCCGGTCATCAGCAGCACCAATGTGGGCACCAGTGTCAGCAGCAGTTTCAGTCCTTCGGCAGCGCCTCCGGTGAGAATATCATAGGTGTTCTCCTGCTTTCTGGCTGTGGCGCAGCATACTGCTGTGAGCAGCACAGGCACAATGTAGTCACGCATGCTTCCACACCTTCCCCAGCAGCCATGCGCTGCAAAGACCTATACCGGCAGACAGGATGCTTGTCAGCCATACGCAGGGCAGAATATCAAAGGGTGTGCCGCAGCCGTGGCTTACCCTGAGGGCGGCTACTGTGGAGGGAATCAGCTGAATGGACGCGGTGTTCAGAACGATCAGCCTGCACAGCTCGTCCGTGGCGGTGTGACCGCCCGCTGCCATAATCTGCGCCGCCTGAATCCCCATAGGCGTAGCGGCGTTGCCCAGACCCAGTATGTTGGCACATACATTGGCGCTTAAGCTCCCTGCCAAAGCTTTGTTCTGCCTGGTTGAGGGAAACAGCCGGGAAAGTACGGGACTCAGAAGCTTGGACAGTCCCCCGGTCCATCCGATTCTCTCCATAAGCGCTCCAACGCCTGTCCATAAGCATAGGGAGCCAGCCAGAGAAATCGCCAGGGTGATCCCGGCCTGAGCGCCCTTGGGAATGGCCGCCGCAAGGGCGCTTCCGTTTCCGGTGAGCAGGGCGGCTGCCAGCGAAATACATACCAGTCCGGTAAAAATCCAACTCATTAACATATCCATCCCTCCTGGAAAACTCTATGCTGGGACTGAGGGATTTTTCCGGTTAAAAAACATTTGACATACAGATAGTTAGCGAGTATAATGTCTAAAATTAGAAATGAACCGATTTAGTTCGAGATGAAAGAAAGGAGTGCGATGCCATATGAAATCAACAGGCATCGTCCGAAAAGTGGACGAATTGGGGCGTATTGTTCTTCCCATAGAATTGCGGCGTACGCTGGACATTGCGGAGCGGGACGAATTGGAGATCTATCTTGACGATGACAAGGTGGTACTTAAAAAATATGAACCGTCCTGTATTTTTTGTTCTTCTTCCCGTGGCTTGGTCAATTATCAGGGACGAAATGTGTGCATGGACTGTATCGAAAAAATGAGTAAGATTTGAAAAACCGCAGCAGAAGCTCGATCTGCTGCGGTTTTTGATTTATTCACTGAGAGCCGCGTCATACACCACGTTCTTGGGAAGATCCATCTCCTTTGCGGTTTGCTTAATGGCATCTTTGCGGCTCATACCCTCCTGCACAAGCTGGGCAACCCTCTTTGCCGCCTGCTCCGGGGTGTGGGACGGTTTTTCCGATGGTGCCGCACCGGCTACCACCAACACAAATTCTCCCTTTGGGGGCTGCAGGGTGTACAGCTGGACAGCACCTGAAAGTGTGGTACGTACAACTTCTTCATGGAGTTTGGTCAGCTCCCTGCACAGGCTGATGGGCCTGTCCCCACCGAATACACCGGCCATATCCTGGAGGGTTGCGGTGAGCTTATGGGGCGCTTCATAGAAGATCATAGTGCGCTGCTCCTTCTGCAGGGACTCTAAGTGTTCTCTTCTGTTTTTCTTGGCAGTGGAGAGGAATCCCTCAAAACAA
>JAZSRI010000005.1:0-6051 GCA_045538415.1 Faecousia sp.
CCCGAAGTCAATCCCGAGGATGCCAAGAATCACAAGGGCATTATTTCCAACCCCAACTGCTCCACCATTATCACTGTCACCGCAGTGAACGCACTGAACTCCATCGCCCCCATCAAGACCATGACCACCTCTACCTATCAGGCCGTTTCCGGTGCCGGTGCCGCTGGTCCTGTGGAACTGATGAACGAAGTGGAAGCCCTGTCCAAGGGTGAGACCTACGAGCCTAAGGTATTCTCTCACCAGATCGCCTACAACCTGATCCCCCAGATCGGCGGCGCTCAGTTTGAGGGCTACACCAGCGAGGAGATGAAGATGCAGAACGAGGGCCGCAAGATTATGCACCTGCCCGAGTTGAAGGTCTCCTGCACCTGTGTCCGTGTTCCTGTCATCCGCAGCCACTCCATTTCCGTTTCCCTGCATTTTGATACCCCCGTATCCGTAGAGCAGGCCCGGGAAGTGCTTGCCAATGCACCCGGTGTGAAGCTGGTGGATGATCTTGCCAACAAGCAGTATCCTATGCCTCTGGAAACCAGCGGTCAGGATCTGGTGTTCGTTGGCCGTATCCGTCCCGATCTGACTGATGACAACGGTCTGTGCCTGTGGTGCTGCGGCGACCAGGTCCGCAAGGGCGCTGCCCTCAACTGCATCCAGATTGCGGAACTGCTGATTGAAAAGTAAACAAATAGTACATAAGACTCAGCCACTCAGGAAACCTGAGTGGCTGATACTATTAAACGCCCCGTAAGCAGTACGGGGCGTTTGATTTTTTAACGTGTTAAATTGCCAGCAGCATAGACGCGAACAGGAAATACACCAAGAGAGACAACGCGTCCACAATGGATGTGATAAAGGGACTTGCCATCACCGCAGGGTCCAGCTTCATCACCTTTGCTACCATCGGCAGCACCGCGCCAATGGTCTTTGCCAGCAGCACCGTGAAGAACAGGGCAATACACACCACGGCATCCACCATAAGGGTAATACCGTAATTGCCCAGGAGCATTCTGTCCACCAGCCAGATTTTACCAAAGCAGATAATGCTCAGGGCAAGACCGCACAGAACCGCTGTGCGGATCTCTTTCCAGACCACCCGGGGAAGGTCCCCAAATTCTACCTCTCCCAGGCTCAGGGCGCGGATGATGGTGACCGAGGACTGGGAGCCGGAGTTACCGCCCGTACCCATAAGCATGGGAATAAAAGCGGTGAGGGCTACCTGCGCCGCCAGGGCGCTTTCAAAGCCTGTGATAATCATACCTGTAAAGGTAGCCGACAGCATCAAAAACAGCAGCCAGGGAATTCTGTTTTTAAACAGTTCCCAGGCAGAGCTTCTCAGGTAGGTCTTTTCTGACGGCAGCATACCACCCATCAGCTCGATATCCTCCGTGGTCTCCTCTTCCAGAACATCGATGGCGTCGTCAACTGTGACGATACCCACCATGCGGTTCTCGTTGTCCACCACCGGCAGTGCCAGGAAATCGTATTTACTGAACATTTTTGCCACTTCTTCCTGGTCTGTGTGGGTATTCACGCAGATTAGATTAGTGAGCATGATGTCCTTAATACGTGTTTCATCATCATCTGCCAAAAGCAGATCCTTCACCGTCACCAGACCGATCAGCGTCCGGTCTTTGGTCACGTAGCAGGTGTAGATGGTCTCCTTATCCACACCCTGACGGCGGATGCGCAGAATGCTCTCCTCCACCGTCATTTCCGGCCGCAGAGATACATACTCCGTGGTCATAATGGAACCTGCGGAATTTTCCGGATACCGCAGAATCTGATTAATGGATTTGCGCATTTCCGGGGAAGCCTGAGCCAGAATACGCCGCACCACATTGGCAGGCATTTCCTCCACCAAATCCGCGGCGTCATCCACATACAGCTCGTCCACCACTTCTTTCAGCTCATTGTCGGAAAAGCTGCGAATCAGCACCTCCTGCTGGTCCTGTTCCATCTCCACAAAGGTTTCTGCCGCCAGCTCTTTGGGCAGCAGCCGGAACAAAAGGGGTATGCGGTCATTTTCCAGACTGTCAAAAATCGCGGCAATGTCTGCCGGGTTGATGGTCACAAGGATATCCCGCAATGTTGCGTACTTTTTATCCTCCAGCATCTTCAAAAGTGCTGTTTCCACCAATTCAAAACGCTCTCTCATCTGTGTTTCCTCCTTCATTTATGTAAGTAAATGAAAGCAGATACACCGGTCCTTATCAGCGGCCACCATGGGCCGGCACACTACTTCGACCCGGTATATTGCCGCTACTGCCAGACTCCATGGTTTTCCCTCCTTTGTGCGCAGATATTACTATTTTATACCCATATATGTCGTTTTGTCAAGGACAGTTGTGTTGTTTTTCTGCCAATCCGCCCTTGACGAAACCAGATTGCGGACATAAAATATAGGTAATATTAAAATGGGGGGAATGGGCATGTCTATACGAATGGCAGAAGAACAGGATTTGGAGCAGATACTGGCCATCTACGGTCCTTACATTTTAAACACCACCGCAAGCTTTGAATACACCGTTCCCTCTCCGGAAGCATTTACCCAGCGTTTCCGGGACATTACCCGCCAGTTCCCGTGGCTTGTGTGGGAGGAGGACGGTAACATTCTGGGCTACGCCTATGGCAGCGCACCCTTCCACCGGGCTGCTTACCAGTGGTGCGCGGAAAGTTCCATCTATCTCCACCCGGATTTCAAGGGAAAAGGGATTGGCAAGCGGCTGCAAACCGCCCTTGAAGAGCTTCTTGCCCTGCAGGGCTACCGGAAGGTGTACGCCATCATCACCTCTGAAAATACCGGCTCTATGGCCTTCCACAGGGCTATGGGCTACCGCACGGTTGCCGAAATGCCGGAATGCGGCTGGAAATTTGGGAAACTTCTGGGCATTACATGGATGGAGAAGCTGCTGAATAGTGGACAAATACCAAAAAATGTCCCACTTCCTATAAAAAATATAGTAAATCCGCACAGAAAAAAGGTATAGTTTTCATCCAAATTACCCCTTTTATATTTGTTAAAAATATGTTATGTTATCCGTGGACAAGTATAACCTGTGGATTTCCCCCAGGTGACCATATTATCTTATTTTTTAAGGAGCTGTGACCATGTATTTTCAGAAGAAACGCTGCATCGCAATGCTTCTGGCCGGTGGCCAGGGCAGCCGCCTAAAGGTTCTGACGGAGAAAACCGCCAAACCTGCCGTTCCCTTCGGTGGCAAGTACCGCATCATCGACTTTCCCCTGAGCAACTGTGTCAATTCCGGTATCGATACGGTGGGTATTCTGACCCAGTATCAGCCCCTGGAACTGAACGAGTACATCGGCAACGGCCAGCCCTGGGGTCTGAACAAAACCCACAGCTGCGCTCAGGTTCTGCCTCCCTACGAACGCCATGACAAAAAATCCGGCTGGTATAAGGGTACTGCCAACGCTATTTACCAGAATATCGATTTCATCGAGCGTTTTGACCCTGACTATGTGGTGATTCTCTCCGGCGACCATATTTACAAGATGGACTATGCCGCAATGGTGCAGTACCACGAGAAGAACGAAGCCTCCTGCACCATCGCTGTGCGTGATGTTCCCCTAAAGGAAGCCTCCCGCTTCGGTATTCTGAATACCAACCCCGACAACTCCATCTATGAGTTTGAGGAAAAGCCCAAGAAGCCCAAGTCCACCAATGCCTCCATGGGTATTTATGTATTTAACTGGAAGGTTCTGCGGGACGCTCTCATCGCTGACGAAGAGGATGAGAAGTCCTCCAATGACTTCGGCAAGAACATTATCCCCAACCTGCTGAACGCCGGTCACAAGATGATGGCTTATACCTTCGACGGTTACTGGAAAGACGTGGGTACCATCGACTCCCTGTGGGAAGCCAACATGGAGCTGCTGGGTAAGACTCCCGATTTCGGTATCCGGGGCGATGAGGCCACCAAGATCTATGCCCGTAACGACGCCATGCCCTCCTCCTATATCGACGAAAACGCCAAGACCGTCAATTGCTTCATCGCCGAGGGCTGCGAAGTCTACGGTACTGTGCGCCACTCTATTATTTCCGTTGGCTGCTCCATTGGCGAGGGCGCGCTGGTGGAGGACAGCGTGGTCATGCCCGGTGTTGTGATTGAACCCGGTGCTATTGTCCGCCACGCCATTCTGGGCGAAAACTCCAAGGTCTGCCGCAACGCGGTTGTGGGCGGTGCCTTTGAGCCCAAGGAAACCAAGCAGATCAGCGTCACCTCCAAGGGCGCTGTTGTGGAAGCGAACACCGTGCTCCTGCCCGGTGAAATGATGTAAGGAGGGAATCGCAATGAAAGCAATGGGTATTATTTTCGCAAATGACGGCACTATCGGTTCCCTGACCGAAAAGCGCACCATGGCCAGCCTTCCTTTCGGCGGACGTTACCGCCAGGTGGACTTTGCCCTGTCCAATCTGTCCGCTGCCGGTATCCGCCATGTGGGTATCATCACCCGCCACAGCTACCAGAGCCTTATGAACCACATCGGCTCCGGTGAAGAATGGGGCATGGAGCTCGAAGAGGGCGGTCTGGAGTTTTTGACCCCCTACGCCATGAGCCGTACGGACAACTACCGTGGCAAGCTGGAGTCTCTCTACTCCGCTATTGGCTTCCTGGAATACGGCAAGGATGACGAATATGTCATTATGATTGACTCCGCCGTGCTGAGCAATATCGACCTGAAGAGCGTTCTGGATGCCCACACCGCCAGCGGCAAGGAGCTGACTGTTGTCACCAAGGCAGGCATTGCCAACGGTGAAAAGCAGCTGGACTTGGCGCTGAAGCTGGGCGAGGACGGCAAGATTCTGGACATGGCTGTTGACTATGTGGCACCGGCCGACTATGTAGCATCCATGGACATCTTTGTTCTGTCCAAGAAGTGGCTGACCCGTCAGGTGAAGGAGCACATCGCCCACGCCCTGTACCACATGGACCGGGACCTGGTTCTGGGTATGTGGCACGCGGATCCTGACTCTATCAATGTTTACCAGTTCAAGGGACTGGCCATGTACAACGAATCTGTGGAGGAGTATTTCCAGAATTCCCTGCTGCTGAACAATAAGACCGTCCGCAACGACCTGTTCCATTACAACCACCCCGTGTTTACCAAGGTTCGTGACCGTGTGCCCACCTACTACGGTGAGGAGTGCCAGATTGAAAACTGCATCATCGCCGACGGCTGCATGCTGGAAGGAAAGGCATCCCACTGCGTACTCTTCCGTCAGGTATCTCTGGAAGCCGGTGCGGAAGTGGAAGACTGCATTATCATGAACGATACCGTGGTTGGCGCAGGCAGCCAGCTGAAGAACGTCATCCTGGACAAGGATGTTGTGGTCCGTCCCGGCTCCAAGCTGGTGGGCACTCCCAGCAATCCCATCATTGTTAAGAGAGGCGAGATCGTATGAAAATAGCCATTTTGGCTTCCGAAGGCGCTCCCTACGCCAAGTCCGGTGGTCTGGGTGACGTGATGGAAGCTCTGCCTGCCGCACTGGCCCGTATCCCGGGCAATGAGGTAGTGCTGATCCTGCCTTACTATAAAAAGATCCTGCAGAACCCCGCCTATCAGGTGGAGCTGGTGACCCAGTTCCATGTATCTTTGGGTTGGCGACAGCAGTATGCCGGTATCTATGCCCTGCGCAACCGCACCGACGGCGTTCAGGTTTACTTTATCGATAACCTGTACTACTTCGGCGGCCGGGACGGCGCTATTTACGGGGATACGGATGACGGCGAGCGTTTTGCCTACTTCTCCAAAGCCTGCCTGGATACACTGGTTGCTCTGGACTTCATTCCCAATGTGATCCAGTGCAACGACTGGCAGACCGCACTGGTTCCCACCATGCTCAAAGCCCAGTACGCCCCCTTGATGCCGGATACCAAAATCATGTTCACCATCCACAATGTGGAGTATCAGGGCTGGGCAAACAGGGACTTCTTTGACGATGTGCTGGCGCTGCCCCCGGAATACCGGCCCTGTCTGGACATGAGCGGCGCGGTGAATGTGATGAAGGGTGCCATTGAAACCGCCGATCTT
>JAZSRI010000119.1:0-8956 GCA_045538415.1 Faecousia sp.
AATACACCGGCCATATCCTGGAGGGTTGCGGTGAGCTTATGGGGCGCTTCATAGAAGATCATAGTGCGCTGCTCCTTCTGCAGGGACTCTAAGTGTTCTCTTCTGTTTTTCTTGGCAGTGGAGAGGAATCCCTCAAAACAAAACCGCCCTGTGGACTGGCCGGAAATGCTCAATGCTGTGATGGCGGCACAGGGTCCGGGAATGGCGCACACCGTAATGCCTGCCTGGGCGCAAAGCTTTACAAGATCCTCACCAGGATCGGAAATGGCAGGGCTTCCCGCGTCGGAAACCAGTGCGCAGGTTTCCCCCGCAAGGATACGTTCCAGGATTTCCCCGCCTTTTTGTGCCTTGTTATGCTCGTGGTAGCTGACAAGGCTTTTTTTGATACCCATATGGTTCAGCAGTTTCAAGCTTACCCGGGTATCCTCCGCGGCAATAAAATCTGCCTGCTCCAGCGTTTGCCGGCAACGCATAGAGATATCCCCAAGATTACCGATGGGGGTAGGGACCAGATATAACATACCAGGCATGTATCATTCCTCCTGCTCATGGTAAAGGGTGCGATAGTAATCGGTAGGTGTTCCGTCAGCGCAGTAAAGGCTTTCTTCCTCCCAGATAAGCCCGGGTTTGCCGCCTTTGCGGCATTGCAGTAGAATCAGGGATACAGGGTCACCGGCCTTATGCCGCAGAAGCAGCAGACGTTTAGGCTCTAATTTATGTGCCGCTGCTGTAGCGCAGATCTGCGCCAGCCGCTCCGGCTTGTGGACAAGGTAAAAATCACCCCCGTACCGCAGCGCCCATGCCGCACCCTGGAAAAGTTCATCCAATCCGCAGTTTGTGCCCTGGCGCGCTACGGGCAGCGTCTTGCTGGCAGGCTCCTGAGGGTAGTAGGGGGGATTGGACAGGCAGCAATGAAAGCTGCCGGGGGTAATCAGTTGGGGGATTTGGCACATATCCGCGCATATACTGGTAAGACGGGAATCAAGACCGTTCCGATTGGCGTTATCCAGCGCTCCCTCATGGGCGGCAATATCAATCTCTACCCCGGTAACCGCACAGTCGGCATACCGGGCGCACAGGAGCAGCCCCAATGTGCCGCAGCCGGAACCAATGTCCAACACCTTAGCCTGCTTCGGAAGCTTTGCAAAGGCAGCCAGAGCCATGGAATCTGTGCTCAGAGGAAATGCGCCTGTGGGAATCTGCAGGGTATAGCCGTTTTGTAACCGTTCCATATCAACCTCAAAATTTTAAAAAAATCAGCCTGCACACCGGAAACCCGGCAGTGCAGGCCGACTGCAGATCGGAGAATCAGCCTTCCTCGATTGCTTCGACGGGGCAATTGTCAGCGCAGCTGCCGCAATCAACACAAACATCAGCGTCGATGACGAACATGTCTTCGCCCTCAGAAATAGCCTCTACGGGGCAATTGTCAGCGCAGCTACCGCACTTAACGCAAGCATCAGTGATTTTGTAAGCCATGATTTTCCCTCCAAATATGTATTCTTGCATTGCCGAATCAATGCTCTTATTTATTCTAACACATGTTTTACAAAAAGCAATGATTTTTTTAGAAATTTGCTTGTGTATATTTCTGGATGGCGGTGGCAAGAATTTGGGAGTAAAGGAGGGGGTATGGATGCAGTATGCCCAGCAGACCCAGAACCTGCTGGTATCAGCGGCCCGCCGGGCCAGAATCATGGGGCACAGCTATGTAGGCAGTGTCCACATTCTTTTGGCTATGGCCGACCAGCGGGATCTAAGCTCCCAGCTGCTCCGGGGTGCGGGGTTTAACTGCCGTGTGGCAAAGCAGATGGCTATGGTGCTCCATGGGAAGGGAACATCCGGACTTCCCATGCCCCAGGGCTTTTCGGATCAGGCGAAGAGGATACTAACCGGAGCCGGCGTGGAGGCAAGACTCCAGGGTAAACGGCGGGTAGAGGTAATCCACGTCCTCATGTCCTTACTGCGCCAGCAGAAAACAGCGGCGCGGGAACTACTGATACTCAACGACGTGGATACGGAAGGCCTTTTTTCCAGAACGGTGGACTATATCCGGTGGGAAGACGGCAAAACGGCAGTAACAAAAAAGGAGGCGGTCACAACGAAGCTTGTAGAACAGTTTGGAGAAGACCTGCTGCAAAAAACAGCGCTTATGGATCCTGTCATCGGCAGAGAGCGGGAGATCGATATGGTAGTGGGAATTCTCAGCAGAAAGAATAAGAATAATCCGGCCTTGGTGGGAGAACCGGGCGTGGGCAAAACAGCCATCGCAGAGGGACTCGCCCAGCGGATGGCGGCAGGCAATGTGCCGCCCCAACTGAAGGATAAGCGGCTCATTAGCCTGAACATGGCAAATCTGGTGGCGGGAACAAAATACAGGGGCGAATTTGAGGAACGCCTGCGGGATGTACTGGCGGAGATCCGCCGCAGCGGGGATATTATCCTGTTTGTGGATGAAATGCACACCATTGTGGGCGCCGGCGCGGCGGAAGGCGCTATTGATGCTGCCAATATTTTCAAGCCTGCTCTTGGCAGGGGAGAATTGCAGATTTTAGGTGCCACTACACTGGACGAATACAGAAAGTATATTGAAAAAGACTCGGCTTTGGAGCGCCGGTTCCGTCCGGTGAATGTTTGCGAGCCGGATGAGGCGGCAGCAATGGCAATCCTGCGGGGGCTGCGTCCGGGATTGGAACGGCACCACCATATCCGTATAGGGGAGGATGCTCTCACAGAGGCGCTGCGGCTGTCTCAGCGGTATCTCCCGGATCTGTATTTGCCGGATAAGGCCATTGATCTTGTGGATGAGGGAGCGGCCCATGCCCGTATGGAGGAACTCTGCAGTGCCAAACAGGGGGCAAGACAGGAACTGGAGCAGGAGCTTAGCGAAGCCGTAAGAGAAAGCCGCTTTGAAAAGGCGGCACTGCTGCGGGATAAAATGCAGCGCCTTGCCCAACATGCTGAGGAGGGCAGACGGGTTCGCCGTGTGACAGGGGAGGATGTAGCCTGGGCGGTATCTGCCCGCACAGGAATCCCGGTGGGCAGACTGACAGCGGATGAACGGCGGAGAATGCTCCAGTTGGAGGACACTCTGAACCGTCAGGTTATCGGACAAAACGCCGCTGTAGAGAAAACGGCGCAGGCTGTACGCCGGGGGCTGTGCGGTATCCGTGACGAACAGCGGCCGGTTGCCTGCCTGCTTTTGACGGGCCCTACCGGTGTGGGAAAGACAGAACTGTGCCGGGTGCTGACCCAGGAACTGTTTGGCAGCAAGGATGCGATGATTCGGCTGGATATGTCTGAATTTATGGAAAAACATGCCGTTGCCCGGCTTATTGGCGCGCCTCCGGGTTATGTGGGATATGAAGAAGGCGGCAAATTGACCGAAGCAGTCCGCCGCAGACCCTACTGTCTGGTGCTGCTGGATGAACTGGAAAAGGCCCACCCGGACGTTTGCGGTATTCTGCTGCAGGTGATGGAGGAGGGGGAACTGACGGATTCTTCCGGACGCAGGGTCAGCTTCCGCAACGCGGTGGTGGTGATGACCTCCAATCTGGGAGGCGAGCAAAAATCCGATGGTTTGGGATTTCAGCCGGCGGGGCAGGATGACGGAATCGATAAGTGTTTAAGGCAGCATTTTACCCCGGAGTTTCTCGGCCGTCTGGATCAGATCGTCCGGTTCCGGCCTCTGGATAAAGAGGCGATGAAGGGAATTGCGGGGAAGTATCTCTCCCAGCTTCAGGAGCGTTCCAGAAAGACAGGAATGCAGCTGCTGCTGCCGGAGGATTTGGCGGAGCGGCTGGCTGATGGGTGTGCCGGCGGCGCGGGGGCGCGGCAGCTCAGACGGATTGTGGAACAACGGGTGGAAGACCCACTGGCTGTATTTTTGCTCAAGTGTAATAAAAGACCTCTCAAAGTGAAGGGTGCTTGGGAAGGGGAATCTCTTGTTTTTCATGGATGAATAGATTTTAGAACAATCGTTCTAAAATTGGAATTTTCCAGTATTTTTCAGCATTTTTTTGAAAAAAGATGGAGAAAAATATTGATTTTTCCATTTCAATCCGTTATACTGTCAGTAAATGGAGCAAAATGGTAGCTAAGTGGAGCAAAATGGAGTGGAGGTGAGCGCTTTGATCGGAAAATACCCTGCCAAGCTGGACGATAAGAACCGTCTGTTCGTGCCTGCCAAGCTGCGGGCGGAACTGGGAGAGGACTTCTATGTCACGCTGGGTGTGAACTGCGGTCACAGATGTCTCACCGTCTATACCGATACGGACTGGCAGACCTTGGGGCAGAACTATAACGCGCTGCCCATCTCTCAGCGCTCTGCCGCCACCAGCCTTATCTTTATGAATGCCACACAGTGTTCACCGGATAAGCAGTTCCGCTTTGGCCTTACCCAGTTCCTGCTGGACTATGCGGGAATTAAGCGGGATGTGATGATCGTTGGCCGGGCCGGTCAGGCTGAAATCTGGGATGCTGAGGAATTCCAGGCCTTTGAACAGGAGAACCTGACACCGGAGAAGCTCCTGGCATCTCTGGAGGCAATTGGTCTATGAAAGAATTTTACCACGTATCTGTCCTGCTGCAGGAATGTCTGGACGGATTGGATATTAAACCGGGTGGTATTTATGTGGACGGCACACTGGGCGGCGCCGGACATTCCAGCCGGATTGCCCAGCTGCTGACCGGGGGAGGAAGGTTAATCGGCATCGACCGTGACCCGGTAGCACTGGAGGCTGCAGGCCAGCGGCTCGCGCCTTATAGTGACCGGGTGACCCTGGTGCATGCCAACTTCTGCCAGATAGCCTCTGTGCTGAAGGAACTGGGTATCAGCGGTGTGGATGGGATCCTCTTGGATCTGGGCGTTTCATCGCCCCAGCTGGACGACGGCGCCCGGGGATTTTCCTATATGACCGACGCACCACTGGATATGCGTATGAATGGCGGCGATGCCCTCAGCGCCAAAGTGATTGTGAACACCTGGCCACAGGAGGAACTGAAGCGTATCCTCTATACCTACGGCGAGGAACGTTACGCCCCCCAGATTGCGGCAGCTATCTGCCGCAGGAGGGAAGAAAAAACCATCGAGACTACCTTGGAGCTTGTGGATATTATCCGCTCTGCCATGCCCCCGGCGGCACTCAGGGAGAAACAGCACCCCGCTAAACGCAGCTTTCAGGCTATCCGCATCGCGGTAAATGATGAGCTTGGCTCTGTGGAAAAGGTGATGGAGGATGCAATTCCTATCCTCAATCCCGGCGGCAGACTGGCGGTGATCACCTTCCACTCTCTGGAGGATCGCATTGTAAAAACGGCCATGGCCGAAGGGGCAAAGGGCTGTACCTGCCCGCCCAGCTTCCCGGTTTGTGTATGCGGCAAAAAGCCTAAGGTGAAGCTGATAAACAGAAAACCCATTGTTGCCTCGGAAGAGGAATTGGAAGTCAATCCCCGCTCCCGCAGCGCAAAGCTGAGGGTGTGCGAGAAATTGTAAACGGTCACAGGAAGGAGGAAAAGCAGTGGCACAGAAACTGGATGTTAGATACGTACATTACTATACAGACGGCAGTGCTGCCCGTAAGGTGATGCCCGCTTTTCCGTCCATCAAGCCGGCACAGGTGAAACGGCCTGCTGGAAGAAAGATTACTAAGATTAAGGTGTACATCGATCCTGTGGCGCTGCTGAGCATCTTCGTGGCCATTGTAATGCTGGTGAGCATGCTTACGGGAGTGATCCAACTGCGCAAGGCGCAGCAGGAGAATATCCGGATGGAGCAGGTAGTGGAGAAGCTTACGCTTCAGAATCAAAGCCTGCGGCAGCGGTATGAGGACAGCTATAATCTGGAGGAAGTCAGAAGCACAGCTCTGGCGCTGGGCATGGTTCCTCAGGAGCAGATCCCCAGAATCACCATCCACGTTCCCCAGTCCATACCCGAAGCAGAGCCCACAGTTTGGCAGGAGATCGTCACCTTTTTGACAGGACTCTTTGCATAAACAACACTCCCAACAATAGACTTTAATAGCAGCTGCGTGGGCGGCGAGGGACTCCCCCTTGCTGCCCACAATTGCTATGGAGGAAAGGTTGGGATGATGTGGCTAAGAAACCAAGGAAACAGGAATTTGTCCGGATTCGACGGGACAGCGGACAGCACAGAAGAATTTTGCTCACAGGCATACTGTTTGGAATCCTTGCCTTTGTTCCGGTAGGGGCGCGGCTGTTTCAGCTGATGGTAAGCGATTACGAGTACTATGCCCGTCTGGCGCTGGATAATCAGACACGTACCACCAACGTATCCGGTCAGCGTGGGATGATTCTGGACAGAAATATGGACATCCTTGCCTGCAATCAGTCGGTGGAGACGGTTTATCTCAATCCCCATGAACTGAAACAGTCAAGGGCCGATCTTACCTTGGTCAGTACCACCCTTGCCCAGATCCTTCAGCTGGATCAGCAGTGGATTCTGGAACAGAGCAAGGATTTCAAAATGCGCTATAAGCAGATTGCTGCCAGAGTAGATGAGGAAACAGCCGGGCAGATCCGCAGTTTTATCAATGAGCATGATATTTCCGGCATCCATCTGGAGCCGGGTACAAAGCGGTATTATCCCTACGGCAGTCTGGCAAGCCAGGTGATTGGCTTTACCAACGCCTCCAACACCGGCGCTGAGGGAATAGAAGCTTCCTATAACAGCTTTCTGGAATCTTCCAACAGTCAGGTAATTACCACGAAGGGCAATAACGAAATGGATATGCCCTTTTCTTATGAAAACTTCATTGCCTCTCAGCCGGGAAACGATGTGGTGCTTACCATAGATGCCACAGTGCAGGCGTGCTTAGAGAAACAGATGGCCAATGCCATCGCCCGTTATGATGTGCAAAATGGGGCGTTTGGTATGGTGATGGACGTAAACACCGGGGAAATCCTTGCCATGGCAACGCTGGGAGGATACGACCCCAATACCTATCTTGAAATCTATGATGAAAATACGGCTGCCCAGCTGGAAGATATGAAGCGCGGCTATGAGAATTACCCGGAGGATACCCAGCTGTATCTGGACGGAAAGACTGCCTACCAGGAGGCGCTCCAAACCGCCAGACTGAAGCAGTGGCGCAACCGGTGCCTGTCCGATGGCTATGAGCCCGGCTCTACCTTTAAGGTGCTGACTATGTCGGCGGCACTGGATTGCGGAGCCATCGACCTGCAGACCTCCTTCCACTGCTCCGGTGCTGAACAGATTCCCGGCCGTTCCCAACGGCTGCATTGCTGGCGTTCCACAGGCCACGGCAGCCAGCAGACCCCACAGGCGCTTCAAAACTCCTGCAACCTTGCCTTTGCCCATATCGCCCTGAAACTGGGCGGTGAAAAGTTCTATGAATATGTGGAAAAATTTGGTATACTGGATAAGACAGGCATTGACTTAGCCGGAGAGAGCAAGGGTGTCTTTTTCAGCAAAGAGCTGGTGACGGACACGGACAAGTGGGGCACGGCCTCCCTGACCTCAGGATCTTTCGGCCAGACTTTTAAGCTGACGCCCCTGCAATTGGTGCGGGCCATCTCCTGTGTGGTCAACGGCGGGTATTTGATGGAGCCTTACATAGTATCCGAGGTGCTGGACGCTCAGGGAAATACCATATTGAAGCAGGAGCCTACTGTCATCCGCCAGGTAATCAGTGAGCAGACTTCCCAGACCATGTGTACCCTCATGGAATCGGTGGTAACGGAAGGAACTGCCAAAAATGCCACAGTTTCCGGATTTTCCATTGGTGGAAAGACGGGAACCAGTGAAAAAATCGACGTTTTGGATGACAATGGCCAAAAAACTCTGGATAAAATCGTATCATTTGTGGGGGTTGCGCCCATGGACGATCCGGAGTATATTGTACTGGTAGCCTTGGACACCCCCTCCCGGCAGACCGGGATCTACATTTCCGGGGGCGTGATGGCAGCGCCCACGGTTGGGGCTGTGATGGCAGAGATCCTCCCGTATCTGGGCGTGGAGAAGAACCAAGTGGAAGAAACCGTAATTGTGGAGGATCTGACGGGGCTGACCCAGCAGGAAGGGGCAGCGCTTCTGAAAAAATCAGGCCTTACCTTATACAGCCGTGGAACGCAGGACGTAATCACAGGCCAGCTTCCCAAGGCGGGAGAGAGCGCGCCTGTGGGAAGCCGGGTGATTGCTTATTTTGGAGAAACTACCGATACCGTTGTTACCGTCCCGGACTTTACGGGCATGAACAGACAGCAGGCAGCGGATGCCGCAGGTAATTTGGGGCTGAATATCCGGGTCACCGGAAACGATTCTGTGGCACCAAATGTAACCGTAACAGCCCAATCCCATGAGAAAGACACTACTGTTCCTCTGGGAACTACCATAACACTGGAATTTACCGATACAACAGCAGCCGATTAGGCGGGAAAAGGAGCATACTATGAAACTGAAAGAGTTACTGAAAGATATTTCTGTCATCGAGATGCACGTAGATCCGGAAACAGAGATCACCTCTGTGGTCTATGACTCCAGAAAGGCAGAACCGGGCTGCCTGTTTGTGGCCATTACTGGTTTTGCCACAGACGGAAATCGTTTCATTCCCATGGCTCTTTCTAAGGGCGCTGTGGCGGTGGTCACTGCGGTCAGACAGACAGGGGAAGTGCCTCATGTGCTGGTGGAGTCAGACCGTCTTGCTCTGGCGTTGCTGGGCAGGAATTTCTTTGGCGATCCCGCTGGGAAGATGAAGCTGATCGGTGTGACCGGCACCAACGGCAAGACTTCCTCCACACTGTTGCTCAAGCACGTGTTGGAGACCGTGCTGGGAGCCAAGGTGGGTCTGATGGGCACCATGGAGAACATGATCGGTGATCTGCGTATTCCCACGGAACGCACCACTCCGGAGAGCTTCGAGTTGCAGGCCCTGCTGGCGCAGATGTATCAGGCAGGCTGTACCCATGTGATTATGGA
>JAZSRI010000080.1:0-7364 GCA_045538415.1 Faecousia sp.
CATGCCGTCCAGCATACAGGCGGTACCCATCATAATTCCCGAACGCATGGCATCCACCGTATTTCTGCCAATGGCCCGTTTGGGCTGGTCCAGCTGCAGGCCGGGCAGCAGTGCGGTGCGGTCCGTAAGGGCATCCATGGATATCTTCACACCGGGAATGATGCAGCCGCCGATATGGGCGCCGTTTTTGTCCAGGACGGACATGGTGGTAGCCGTTCCCATATCGATGACGATTAGGGGAGGTTTATGTTCCCGCAGAGCAGCTACATCCGCTACCACCAGATCCGCACCGGTCTGTCCCGGGTTTTCCAGCAGGATATTCAGACCTGTTTTCAGGCCGGGGCCTACCACAAGGCTGTTCTTACCTGTGAGTTTCTTAATGGCTGTCTGGAAAGAGTTCAGCAGCTGGGGCACAACCGAGGCAATAATGCCCCCCTCAATGGACTGGATGTCAATATTGTAAATATCCAGAATGCTTTTTAGCTCCACGCAGTACTGGTCGGAGGTCTTTGTGGCCTCTGTGCGCAGCCGTGCCTCAAAGACGATGGACTCATCCTCCACGCCGCCCAGTACAATATTAGAATTACCAATATCTACGGTTAAAATCATACTAACTCCTCCAAATTTTCCGCTGTGAGCTTTATACAGCTTTGGATCTGTCCGTTATCCAACTCCATCAGGGCTGCGCTGCCGCCGCCATAGCCGCAGCTTCCCGGATTGATGACCCACAGGTCATCCTCCCGGTGGCAGTCGTACACATGGGTATGGCCATACAGGGCCGCCTGCGCCCCGTACTTCCTCGCCCGGGCAACGAGGATATACAGCCCTTCTTTTACAGATTCATTATGCCCATGGGTCATGTAAAGCATAACACCGCCCACGCTGTAACAGAGCATCCGCTTGATATGGGGCAGGCAGCGATACCTGTCGCAATTGCCGGGCACCAAGTGCACCGGGATATGGGGATATTCCTCCGCCAGCACCTGACCGTCATCATAATGGTCACCCAGATGTATAATAGCATCCGGCTTAACACACTCTACACACTGCCGCATAAAACGCAAGGCAGAATGGGAATCGGACAAAACTAAAATCTTCATAGTACACCAACTGTTCCAATGTGCATATAATGGGATATCGGTATTTATTATAACAGGCAAACGGACAGGAGGCAATGCGCGTGCAGAAAAAATCTGAAGATTTTTCCCTGGAGGATGCCATGGCGTTGGCAAAAACGCCCACGGGGCAGCAATTGCTCACCATGCTGCAGCAATCAGACCCTGCGGCTGTGAATAAGGCCATGACAGCATTAAACGCCGGCAATTACACAGAGGCCGCCAGAGCACTCTCTAAACTGCTCACACCGGAAGTGGAAAAGCTGGCCCGGGAACTGGGAGGGTAAGCTATGGACGATATGGAGAACAAATTAGGGGCTATTCTTGGCAATCCTGAAATGATGCAAAAAATCATGACTCTGGCCCAGAGCTTTGAGAAGCCTGCCGGTGAAGCCCCACCCCAAAAAGAGACTCCCGCAGAGGTAGTTTCCTCTCCGGGTATGCCGGAAATAGATATGGGGATGCTGAAAAAACTCTCCGGCTTTATGAGTGGCTCTGCCATTGACAAAAACCAGCAGAGACTGCTCCGGGCATTGACACCCTACATAAGCAATGTGCGTATCCGAAAGCTGGAGCGGGCCATGCAGGCCGCACGAATGGCATCCATGGCAGGCGGCCTCTTTGGCGGCGGACAATTTCCCTTTGGCAGGTGATGGTGTATGTATAACCGCTATATTCCCCAACCGGATGGCTCTTACCGGCGAAACCGTGTACCGGATCATCCCCAGGCACGTCCTCCCGGAAAGCCCCCACAGGCACCACCCCCAAGACCCGTCCCTCAGCCGGAGCCTCCCGACCCGCCCCCGGATCACCGTCCGGTGCAGGGCAGCAGTATCTCCGGCTTTTTAAGGCAGCTGCTGCCAAAGGACTTTGACACCGCGGACCTTATCATTGTCCTTCTTCTTCTGCTGATGGCAGGTGATAACGAAAAGGAACGGGGCAACGCCCTGCTTACCATCGCGCTGTATTTTATCATGTAAAAAAGGCGTGTTGCATTTTGCACCACGCCCTTTTTTCGCTTTTATCAGGCAAAGTCAGACTCTTCCGCAGCGTTCTCTTCAGCGGGAGTTTCCTGTGCAGGTGCTTCCACAGCGGGAGCTTCCTCAGCAGTCTCCTGTGCGCAGCAGCACTCGTCCTCACAGCACTCTTCATCACAGCAGCACTCGCCCTCGCAGCAGCAGTCTTCCCCACAGCAGCAGCCACAGCTGAGCAGCTTCTTTGCCCAAGCCACCAGCTTGTCGCCATAGGTTGCCAGCAGATAGACAGCGCCGGCTACAGCGGCCAGAGCAGTCAGGATTTTAACGATTGTATTGAAAGCTTTCATAAATATTACCTCCACTCATAATTCTACTGCTTTCAGTATAACCAAGGTCTTAAAAAAATGCAACAGAAAAATGTTAAAAATACCCATACATTCCCCGAACACTCACTTCTCCGGAACCTATGGCCTCTGTATGGCCATCGGGGAACGCCACCACTAGGCAGCCATCTTCATTCAAATCCACAGCCCGGCCTTCCCGGCGCTTCCCACCATGCAGCAGCACCACATCCTTGCCCAGGGTAATGCAGCGTTCCCTGTAAAGCTCCATAGTCTGTTTCTTTTGAGAAAGCAAGGTACCCGAGAGCTTCCAAAGTTCCTCTGTCATGGCTGCGGCCAGTACTGCCGGGCGAACCGTTTTTTCACCGACCATGGCAATGGACGCCGCCAAATCCTGCAGTTCTTCCGGAAAATCCTCCCGGCTTTGCAGGCAGTTAATACCCACTCCCACCACACAGTAATCAATCAGACCGGTTTTGTGATCCACCGCCATTTCCGTAAGGATACCGCCCAGTTTCCGCTTTTGGGCTACCAGATCATTGATCCACTTCACCCCCGGCTTCACACCGCTGACCCGCTCTATTGCCCTGCACATAGCCACCGCGGTAGCACAGGTAAGGTGCATGCACTCCACCGGCTTGCAGTTTGGTCGGAGAATAGCGGACAGGTACACACCCATGCCCTCAGGGGAACAAAAGTGTCTGCCCATACGGCCACGTCCGCTGGTCTGAGCACCTGCCACCAGTACCGTCCCCTCCGGCGCACCGGCCTTTGCCAACCGGACCGCCTGGGTATTTGTGGAATCAATGGTCTCATACCAATGCAGAGTGTCCCCCCAGGGACACTCTGCAGAAAGGTTTTGTAAAATACTCTGTTTCATCGCTCAGTCAATATCCGCTTTCACTTCTTCGGGGGGATTGTCCAGAACCTCAGGATGGGCAAGCAGCCGGCGGTAGTATTTGAAGAAGGTGGCGTAATAGTAGCCATCACAAATACGCTCATCCAGCGTCATTTTCAAATCTATGTACTTTCTCTGGACAACGGTTCCATCCTCCTGCACCTCCAGCGCCCGGCGTTTGCAGCCAAAGGCACCAAACACAGGCAGGTTACCGAAATCGTACAGGTGATGGTAAATGGGAGGGATACCCAGACTACCCATGGAGGTAAAGAACAAGCTTCCATGGAAGGGGCTCAGTTCTGTAAGGAACTTGGGCAGCAGGCCAAAGTAATCCAGCAGTTTCAACAGCCATACCACAAATTTCAGCACCACGCTGGGAATCAGATTCAGCTTCATAATCAGCGCGTCCAGGCTGGAGTCCAGTTCTTTCGTGCTCTTAACCTCCGCAACCGCAGCGTTCAGCTTGTTGTAGACGTCAATTGCGGTGTCGTAAGGACTCAGGTGCACCTTAATGGAGGTATCGGGAGATTCCACAGTCATCTCCTTCTTCACCACCATGCTGTACTGGATATCGTTACCACGGGAGTAAACCTTCTGGCCGCTGATGAAGCGGTTCAGCTGGGGATAGCGGGCAACGCCACGGACATAGGCGGCCAACAGCACATGGGTAATGCCAAAATCCGTATACCCCTCTCTCCGCTTCTGACGGATATAGCGGTCAATATGGGTGATCTCAAAGGATTCCTCAAACAGATTGGAGCAGGTATTGCGCTCCACCTGGAAGAAAGCAGTAATCTGCGCCATTGGCTCCAGAGTGCGGATCTTTCTTCCGTCATTCCGGTCGCCCCAGGTGGGATGGTATTCCCCGTCCGCATGTACACGAACCGCAAACACCGTCAGCACCAGGGCAAAGGTCATCAGCAGATCCGGCAGCAGGAACAGCATGTCCTTGTAGGCACCGGCAAATATCAATTCTCTGCTTTGATACAGCCTTGCCGCCCAGGGGAACACCACAAGCGGCAGCAGCAGCCAGAAAAACCGCTCCCGCCCAGCTGTAATCTGGGTGTAGACAATGGCCACAAACAGTAAAGCAATGGCAAACAGTAAAACAATCAGCCGGTCATTGCCCCCATAGTTTACCCCGGAGAATACAAAGTAGTAGTACAGGCAGATCATCCAAACAGGAATCGCCGTCTTATAAAAATGTTCTTTGCCATTGAGCAGGCAGATCAGCGCAAACAGCAGGGCTGCCGCAACCGGCAGGACGATTTGGCTCCACACCTCGGCACCTTTCACACCGACAAAAATAAAACGAGCCACTACCGAGCAGACCATGCAAAACGCAACCAGCCAGGTCAGCACACTTTTGTTGCTGACGTAGTAATGTGTCTTTTTTTCCATAACAATGTCATTTTAACAAATTGTTCATAAAAAAGCAAGCAAAAAAACCCGTCTGTACAATCCGTACAGACGGCACAATTTGTTTACTTTGCCAGGAAGCCTACCTTTTTGTACACCTTGCGCAGGGTCTTCTCCGCCACATAGCTGGCCTTTTGGGCGCCGTCCCGGTAGACCGATTCCAGATACCCCTTGTCCTTCAGCAGCCGCTGGGTCTCCTCCCGGATGGGACGGAGGGTCTCCACCACCGCCTCACCCACACGGGGTTTGAACGCGCCATAGCCCAAGCCGGCAAATTCGCTTTCGATCTGTTCATAGGTCTTGCCTGTGACAGCGGAGTAGATGGTCATCAGATTGGCAACGCCGGGCTTGTTCTCCTTGTCATAGCGGACGCAGTTCTCCGTATCGGAATCCGTAATGGCCCGCTTGAACTGACGCATGATGACCTCCGGCGCATCCATCACCAGCACTCTTCCGGTATCCTCATTTTCGGACTTGGACATCTTCGCCAAGGGATTGGTCAGACTCATAATCCGGGCACCTACCTTGGGCACAAAAGGCTCGGGGATCTTGAACACGTCGCCATAGATACCGTTGAACCGGCGGGCGATCACATGGGTCAGCTCCACATGCTGCTTCTGATCCTCACCCACAGGCACCAGATCCGGCTGGTACAGCAGAATATCACCGGCCATGAGAGACGGGTAGGTAAATAGTCCGGCATTGATATTATCCGCGTTCTTGGCGGACTTGTCCTTAAACTGGGTCATCCGGGACAGCTCACCGAACATAGAGTAGCAATCCAGCACCCACCCCAGCTCCGCGTGCTGGTGGACATGGCTCTGGACAAACAGGGTGTTCTTCTCAGGGTCCAGGCCGCAGGCAATGTACTGGGCCAGCTGCTCCAAGGTACGCCGGCGCAGGTCCGCGGGGTTCTGCCGGACAGTGATGGCATGCAGGTCAGCCATGAAGTAGAAGCAGTCATACTCCTCCGCCCGCTCTGCCCAATTCTTAACTGCACCCAGATAAGAACCCAGGGTCAAATCTCCGGAAGGCTTGATGCCAGATAACATTCTTTTCTTTGCTGCGGTTTCTTCCATTTTCTTTCCCTCTTTTTTGGTAATTTTCTGTATTCTATCACACGCAGCAGAAAAACGCAACGAGAAATTGACTTTATCCACACCCCCATGCTATAATGGTGGAAATTCCGGGGCGGTTATCTCCAAATCCCCCCAAAGTTTGTTCAGGATACTATGAATGCGTAAGAGGTACTTTCAATGAATTACGATTTTTTAGCCCAGTTGCTTTTCCCCCATGTGACCGAAACACCCCAGCAGGTTGAGGAGAGATTCCCCGCCAGAGAGCTGCCCGAGGGCGCGGTGGTTACCCGCATGGCTCCCTCCCCCACCGGTTTTGTCCATTTGGGCAATCTGGTGCAGGGCATGATCTCCGAGCGTATGGCACACCAGAGCGGCGGCGTGCTTTTCCTGCGGGTAGAGGACACCGACGCAAAAAGAGAGGTGCCGGGTGCGGTGGAGGTGCTGATTGATTCCCTGAAGCACTATAACATCGTGTTTGACGAGGGCGCTACCCATGACGGCGATGCCGGCCTGTACGGTCCTTACCGCCAGCGTCAGCGCGCTTCCATCTACCATGTGTTTGCCAAGCAGCTGGTCGCCGAAGGAAAAGCCTATCCCTGCTTCTGCACTGAGGAAGAACTGAGCGCCATCCGGCAGCAGCAGGAAGACGCAAAGGAAACCACCGGCTACTACGGCAAGTACGCCATCTGGCGTGACCGTCCCGTGGAGGACATTCAGCAGCAGCTCGCCGCCGGGCATCCCTGGGTGCTCCGCTTCCGCAGCGAGGGCAGCATTGAAAACCAGTTTAAATTTGACGATCTGGTCAAGGGTAAGCTCACCATCACAGAAAACAACGTAGATCACGTGCTGCTGAAATCCGACGGCATCCCCACCTACCATTTCGCCCATGCGGTGGATGATGAGCTGATGCGTACCACCCACGTGGTCCGTGGTGATGAATGGCTGCCCAGCCTGCCGTTCCATATCCAGCTGTTCAAGGCGCTGGGCTTTAAGCTGCCCAAGTATGTGCACATTGGGCCGCTGATGAAAATGGACGGTAATTCCAAACGCAAGCTCTCTAAGCGGAAAGATCCGGAGCTGGCGCTGACCTACTATAAGGCTGCGGGCTTCCCCAGTAAGGCCGTGCAGGAATACCTGATGACCGACCTCAACTCCAATTTTGAGGACTGGCGCCGGGCCAATCCCGACACCCCCACCGAGGACTTTAAATTCAGCCCCAAGAAGCTGAACCCCGCAGGCAGCCTGTTTGATTACGCCAAGCTGGTGGACGTTTCCAAAAACGTAATCTCCCGTATGGACGCCCGGAGGGTGTATGACCTGCTGCTGGAGTGGGCGCAGGAGTTTGATCCCGGCTTTGGAGCAAAGCTGGCGGAAGATCCGGACTTTGCTGTGAGCATTCTGGCCATTGGCCGGGGCGGCAAGAAACCCAGAAAGGATCTGGCCACCTGGGCAGATGCCAAGGAGTATATGGGCTTCTTCTATGACGAATATCTGCAAAGCCCTGTTTTCGATGAAAGATTCTCCCCGGACACCGT
>JAZSRI010000013.1:0-3089 GCA_045538415.1 Faecousia sp.
ATTCGTTTTAGGCGCAGGTCATCGGCACGGTTATTGATTACGCCAAGATAGGACAGCATGTCCTTCACTTCCGCCCGGTCAAAAAACCGCATACCGCCAATAACACGGTAAGGGATCGCGTTTCGTTTCAGCGCGAATTCCAGAGCATTGGATTGGGCGTTTGTACGGTACAGGATTGCAAAGTCCTTAAAATTCTTTCCTTTTGATTCTGTGATAATCTTTCCTGCAATATAATTTGCTTCGCCACTCTCATCCGCAGCCTCATAAACAGTGACCGGTTTTCCCTGCCCGTTGGATGTCCAAAGCCGCTTGCCTTTTCTTCCGATATTGTGGGCAATCACAGCATTTGCGGCGTTTAGGATAGATTGAGTTGAACGGTAATTCTGCTCCAACCGGATCGTCCGGGAAGCCTTGTACTGCTTTTCAAAGCTAAGGATATTCTCGATAGTAGCGCCGCGGAAGCGGTAGATACTCTGGTCATCATCACCCACAACACAAATATTCTCATAGCCCCCTGCCAGCATCGACGTCAGGAGATACTGCAGATGGTTTGTGTCCTGGTACTCATCTACCAAAACATACCGGAATTTTCTTTGATAGTGGGTTCTGATATCTTCGTTTTCCTGCAGAAGCTTCACTGTAAGGAAAATGATATCATCGAAATCCAAGGCGTTATTTTCCTTTAACTGGGTCTGGTAGCGCTTATAAGCCTTTGCAACATGTAGCAGCCGTAAATCATTAGACTCCTCCACCCGTTCCAAAAGCATGTCCGGTGTAACCTGCTTATCCTTCTCACGACTGATTACAGACAGCACATATTTTGCAGGGAAGGTTTTGTCATCAAGACCCATATCCTTGATGATGTCTTTCATCACCCTCTCCGAGTCAGAAGTGTCATAGATGGTAAAACTGCGGGTATATCCCAACACCTCTATCTCCCGGCGGAGGATCCGGCAGCAGGCGGAGTGAAAGGTCATTGCCCAAATGTCCTGCGCCTCAGGGCCAAGCATTTTGGAAAGACGTTCTTTCAGTTCGTTGGCGGCCTTGTTGGTGAAAGTAATAGCGATAATGCTCCAAGGGAGCGCTGGTTCAACGGAACAAAGGTTATCCGCCCTGCGCCTGTCAAACTCGCTGACAGGTTCCTGAAGCGATTCCAAAAATTCAACATCATCCTGTGTAACATAATCCGGAACCAGCATAGAGTCGCTGCCACAGCCAAACCGCATGATATTGGCGATTCTGTTAATCAAAACGGTTGTCTTGCCGCTGCCCGCGCCGGCAAGGAGCAGCAGCGGCCCTTGGGTTGTCAAAACCGCCTCCTGCTGCATAGTATTGAGATTCCGAAATTGGGAGCGGATATACTCCCGTCTGGCTTTTAGAAAGCGTTCCATCATCAAATCAGTCATAAGTACACCTATAAAAGAAAGTATACTTTATTCTAACCGATTTGATGAAAAAGGTAAAGC
Source organism: Faecousia sp. (assembly GCA_045538415.1). Taxonomy (GTDB): domain Bacteria; phylum Bacillota; class Clostridia; order Oscillospirales; family Oscillospiraceae; genus Faecousia. The sequence goes on from JAZSRI010000013.1 coordinate 1,467, forward strand.
AAAATTATTTCATCCGTTCCCGGAGCAGACCAAGCGCCTTCTTTTCGATTCTGGAGACCTGCACCTGGCTGACACCCATAATTTTGGCGCACTTATCCTGTGTCAGACCATGAAAATACCGCAGCCGTATCACCATGGATTCCCGCTCCGGCAATTGCTCCACCGCCTGCCTGAGCGCCATTTTTTCAAGCATACTCTCCTCGGTCTGGGTATCCGTCAGAACATTTTCTAAAGTAAACCCATCCTCCCCTGTTTGCTGCTGGATGGATTCTGTGGTTGCGGTTGCTGTTTCTGCGGTAGCAATTTCTTCCGGAGAAAATCCTGTTTGCCGGGATATCTCCATAACAGTCGGTTCCCGTCCCAGCACCTGTATGAGCCTGTTTCGCACTGTTTTAATGGTCATTGCCTGTTCTTTAATGGTTCTTGAGACCTTCACTGTACCGTCATCCCGGAGAAACCTGCGTATCTCTCCGGATATTTTCGGCACTGCATAAGTGGAAAACTGTGTGCCAAAACTTAAATCAAACCCATCCACAGCCTTTAAAAAGCCAAGGCAGCCCAGTTGGTACAGGTCATCCATTTCCGCGCCACGGCCAACAAACCTGCGGGCAACAGACCATATCAGCCCTGAGTTCTCAGTGACCAGGATTTCCTTTGCCTGCTGGTCACCGGACTGACTCCGCTCAATCAATGTTTCCAGTCTTGTCATTTCCGCCGCTGCAGCTTTCTGCGCATATGTACGGTTGTTCCCTTTCCTGCCTTTGATTGTACGGAGAAGCTGGTCATAAAGCTTTCCATAATGGTAAAGCCCATGCCGCTGCGGTCGGCGCCACCGGTAGTGTACATTGGACGTCGTGCCTGCTCAATATTCTCAATCCCCACACCTCTGTCCTTTATGACAATGTCCAGCGTGTTGTCCTTTAAAATCCTGCACCGAAGTGTAATGGTTCCCAGCCCGTTTGGATATGCGTGTACGATGCAATTGGTGACCGCTTCGGAAACCGCCGTGCGGATATCCCCTAATTCCTCCAAGGTAGGGTCCATTTGCGCGGCAAAACAGGCAACCGCGGAACGGGCAAAGGCCTCATTGGCTGACCTGCTGGGAAACTCCAAGGTCATATAATTTTCAAATTTCACAATACCATCTCCTTCATTTGTACAAGCTTATCTACCCCTGATGTCTGGAGCACCTTCATCGGCTGGGACTTTAGGCCTGATAGAAATAGTTTTCCGTCCACCCTGTTCATCGTCCGCAACGCATTGATAACAACAGCAATGCCGGATGAATCCATAAAGGTTACTTCCTGAAAATCCAGGCAACACTCCCTTGGGACATATGCTTCAATCTTTGCAGATATGGCATTTAAATATTCCTTTGCACAATGGTGGTCGATTTCGCCGGTTAAAGCGATCGTCAATTTACCATCCTGCAAAAAACTTGTAAATCGCACAGAACATTCTCCTTTCAACGGTTATGCTTATAGTATACGGCTGTCAATACGGATTTGCTGTCGCATCAGGGTATAAAAATAGCGTGCAAGCAAAAAGCTTGCACGCTAAAAATTAAGTCTTAAATTAACTCAGCTTCTTCATAGCAGCTTCACTCTGCTCAAGCTGGATAAT
>JAZSRI010000108.1:0-6582 GCA_045538415.1 Faecousia sp.
ACTGATGCTTATGTTCCTTGCTGATACGGTGGAATACGGCCAGTGGAAGCTGGGAAAACGCAACGAGTCTGTGACCTTCTCTATCCAGCCCCTTATCAATAAAATCGGCGGCGCGATCTCCACAGGCGTGGTGAGCCTGACTCTGATTATTCCCGGTCTCAAGGTGGACGGCGGTACGGTAGATGCTATCGGCCAATCCGGGAAACTGATGGTTAAGGGCGCTATGTTCCTGCTGCCCCTGATTTTCATCGTGGTGGGCTATATTATCTATCTTAAAAAATACAAGATCAGCGAGGCATACTATGCCGATATCCTTAAAGATCTGGAAAGCAGGGAAGTGGAAAACGCCAATGCGATTGAGTAAGATTCAGCAATTTCTCCGGCAGCGGCAGATGCCTTTTGAATATTGGCAGGAGGATGATTGCGGGAGTATCCGTTTCGTCCACAGGGGTCTTTCCTATTACATTTGGGAGTATCCCGCCCCGGAGCGGGGCGCCCAGAGCAATGTGCGCACTGCCGGCAGAGCGGAGGACTTCGAAGGAGATTATGAGGAAAAAATCCTGGGTATTCTAAGCACTTGGTGAGTAAGTCAGTGCAGAAGAATCCGTTTGTTTGTCCGCAAAATATAATTTGCCCTCCCGGTTTTCCGGGAGGGCAATACACATTATTGTAGGACTCTGTTAGCGGATTATGTGGGCAAAATCAGTATCCGATGGCAGACAGAACGCCTTCCAGCACTTTGGCGTTTTTACAGGTGAACTCGTTGGAAACATGGGGGGTCTGCTCACCGGCAACGCACCGTCCAAACTGCTCCACTTCCAGGGCGTAGTTGTGGCGGACACAGACGGTCTTTTCCGTTTCTGCGCCGTCTATATTTACCACATAGGTCAGCTCACCGGACTGGTTAAACCTGGCATCCGCCTTGATAAAGCCCCGGGTGCCGTGGATATGCAGCCGGTCAATTCGCTTGTGCTGCTCTGTGGCAAGTACCATGCCGCACTGGAACACAGCCCGCTTATTCTGTCCAAATGTGAGAATACCGGTGGTATACACATCAATGTTCTCCGGGGAGAAATCGGCCACAGCCTGAATCCGTTCCGGCATTTCCTCCAACAGCCACAGGATTTGGCTGGTGTTGTAGCAGCCCAGGTCATAGGTGCTGCCGCCGTAGGTCTGCCGGCGCATACGGATATTGCTCAGGTCATAGTCAGAGGTAATGAAGGTGGACTCCATGTACAGCACATCGCCAATGGTGCCATTTTGCAGTTCCTGCTTGATGGCCTGCATGTAGGGACTGTGAAGATAGGCAAAGGCCTCCATCAGGAACACTCTGTTCCGGTTAGCGGTGGCAATCATTTCCTCAATCTGCTGCAGTTTGGGCGCAAGGGGCTTCTCGCACAGCACATGCTTGCCCGCGTTCAGCGCCCGGATGGTCCATTCATAATGCAGTTCATTAGGCAGGGGAATGTACACCGCTTCCACATTGGGGTCTGCCAGCAAAGCCTCATAGCTGTGGTAGACCTTTTCAAACCCAAATTCCCTCTGGTAGGCAGCAGCCTTTTCCGGATTCCGTCCGGCAATGGCATAAAGCTCACAGTTTTCCGCCAGCTTCATTCCTGGGATGGTGTGCCCTTTTGCGATACCGGCTGTGCCCAGTACACCCCATTTGATTTTCTTCATACCGTAACCCTCCTTCGTTTTTTTAACTTTAACATATCCACCGGAAAAAGTAAAGTTTTCTGGACAGATGGGGTGGTATTTGCTATAATGAAAAAAATAGAACCACGGAGGGAATACCATGGAATATCAAGTATTGGGCAAAACGGGGCTACGGATCTCCAAACTGGGATTTGGAGGAATCCCCATTCAGCGAATCGACCCGGAAGGCACCCGCAAGCTGATGCTGGAGCTGAAGGCTGCCGGGGTCAACTATATCGATACCGCCCGGGGATATACCGTCAGTGAGGAGTATCTGGGCTATGGCCTAGAGGGTATCCGGGAACACTTTGTGCTGGCTACCAAGAGTATGTCCCGGGACGCGGAGGGAATGAGCAGAGATATTGATATTTCCCTCAAAAACCTGCGTACGGACTATATTGACCTGTACCAGATTCACAATCCCTCCAAGGCAGACCTTGAAAAGGTGACCGCCCCCGGCGGTGCGCTGGAGGCTCTGCAGCAGGCGAAAGCAGCCGGTAAAATCGGACATATCGGTGTCACACTCCACAGTTTGGACGTGCTGAAAATTGCTGTAAACTTTGATTGGGTGGAAACGGTAATGTTCCCCTACAATCTGGTGGAGACCCAGGCCGAGGAAATGATAAAGGTTTGTCGGAAAAAAAACATTGGGTTTATCGTTATGAAGCCCTTGGCAGGCGGCGCCATTGAAGACGCCACACTGGCTCTGCGCTTCATCGCAGCCAATGAGGGCGTCAGTGTGGTTATCCCAGGTATGGCCCGGCAGGAAGAGCTGGTGCAGAATATTGCCGCGGTAAATGACACCTCCCCGCTGACAGAGGGGGAATGGGATAAGATTCGGGCGTTGCGCAGTACCTTGGGCACTCAGTTCTGCCGCCGCTGCAACTACTGCGCACCCTGCAGCGTGGGTATCAACATCCCCGCCCTGTTTATTTTAGAGGGGTATTTCAGCCGCTATGACCTGCAGGAGTGGGCCGTCACCCGGTACAAGGGCGCGGCAGTCAAGGCCTCTGCCTGTGTGGACTGCGGTCTGTGCGAGAGCCGCTGTCCTTACAACCTGCCCATCCGGAAGATGCTGAAGAATGTGGCGGAAAAGTTCGGTGAATAAAGGTAGGCAATCGCAAGAAAATCCGCTTCCACAGGCTTAATAAACCGCAGAGTCCCCCGGCAGCCGGGGGACTTTTTGCGCACATACCCTCCCGAAAACGCATAATCTGAATATAGCGGTAATTTTCCGATTCTTTCCTGTTTAGAAATGGGAAAATAGACCTATCCTAAGGATATGTTTTTGGAGGATGTGGGTTATGGAAAAGACAACAAAGGGACTGCTGATTGGTTCGTCTGTTCTTGCGGGAATCACAGCCGCAGGTGCGGCATCCGTGGGCACTACGAAATATCTGGTGGACGTTGCGCTGAACCGGGATATTCCGAAATTTGGAGAACGCCTGGCAAAGAATCAAATTCAGAGATTCTCCGGCAGCGAAGCGTTTTTGGAGGAACTGGAGTTTTACGGAGAGCGTTTGAAAAACGAACCCCATGAGGTGGTGGAAATCACTGCCCACGATGGGGAAAAGCTGGTGGGACACTGGTTTCCCTGCAAGGATGCCAAACGGGTGATTGTAGCCATGCATGGCTGGCGGTCCCAATGGTATTGGGATTTTGGCACCATCCGGAAATTCTGGAAAGAAAACCAGTGCAGTGTTCTCTATGCGGAGCAGCGGGGACAGGGCAGCAGCGGCGGTCAGTATATGGGCTTTGGCATGCTGGAGCGGTATGATTGCCGGCAGTGGGTCCGTTGGGTAAACCGCCGCAATGGGGAAACTCTGCCTGTTTATCTGGCAGGGGTATCCATGGGCGCGGCTACGGTGCTGATGACAGCGGGCCTGGAGCTTCCCAAAAATGTTACAGGCATTTTTGCCGATTGCGGTTTTACTTCCCCAGAGGCTATCTGGAAGCATGTGGCAAAAAAGAATCTGCATATTGCTTACGGCCACCGTAAGCCCGTGCTGGAGCGTATGTGTACAAACCGGATTCAAATGGGTACCGGGGCTTACTCTGCGCCCCAGGCATTGGCGGGCAATAAGATTCCTGTAATGTTTGCCCACGGAACGGATGACCACTTTGTGCCGGTGGAGATGACCTATGAGAACTACAGAGCCTGCGCAGCGCCGAAACGGCTGCTGATTGTCCCCGGGGCGGATCACGGGATGTGCTATTATATGGAAAAAGAACGTTACGAGAAAATGATTCTGGAGTTTTGGGAGGACTATGAACAGCCACAAGCCAGCCATTAGGCAGCTTGTGGCTGCTTTATATGCGTTTTATCGCTGCTTTTACCAATGGGCAGCGGCCTTGCTGTAAATCCGGGTGTTGCCTTTGGCGGTAGGGACTGCTATAATGGGGGATAGCAAAGGTTTGGGAGGCTCGTTATGATTCAGGATATCTATCCTCATACTTATCACAATGAATATATCCCCCGCCAGCCCAGGGCGGAGGATACGGTTTTTGTCTTCAGGGACAATACCGTTCAGCTTCGGCTCGATGGCGATATGGTACGATTCCCCACTGCGGCGGAAGCGGCGGGACAGAACTTGCAGTACCTGTTCAGTGTGGACGAACAGGCGTTTTTCCTGTGCTGGGAGGAGATAGATGGATACGGGTTTGAAAATCTGCGCCTGCTGCGTACTGCCCAACCCCAATATTTGTGTTTCGCTGCGGTGACGGCATGGCACCTGTACCACTGGTATGACACCCAGCGCTTCTGCGGCAAGTGCGGAAAACCCCTGCGCCATCACCAGAAACTGCGGGCAATGGAGTGCGGTGCATGCGGGAATCTGGTGTTCCCGGTGATCGCGCCTGCGGTGATCGTGGCGGTGACCCATGGGGACAAAATTCTCCTGACCCGCTATGCCGACCGTGAACACAAGGGTTTTGCGCTGGTGGCGGGCTTTTGTGAGATTGGAGAGCGGGCAGAGGACACAGTGCACAGGGAAGTGATGGAGGAAACCGGCGTCAGGGTAAAGGATCTGCGTTATTTTGGCAGTCAGCCCTGGGGATTTGCATCCAATCTGCTGCTGGGCTTTTTCTGCCAGCTGGAGGGCAGCAGCCAGATACATATGGACCGGGAAGAACTGCAGTTTGCCCAGTGGATTGACAGGCAGGACCTGCCCCGGCAGGAGAATCTGGCAAGCCTCACAGCTACCATGATTGAAGCGTTCCGCAGGGGGGAGATGTAAATATTTCCTCCATAAAGCAAAAAAGATATTGACAAACTTTTACAAAAGGTTTATTATAACAATGCGGTTAGCGTATGCTAATTGCTTCTTTTTGAAAGATGGTTAGCGGTGTCTAATTAAGGCGTCTGGCCGAAAGGAACCTTTGAATCGGGTGATAAAAGCATGAATTTAAGCGTCGCACAGGAAGGCAAAGAGTATATTATCAGCGCTGTTGAGACCGACGACGAAGAACTGAACGCATTCCTGTTTTCTCTTGGCTGTTACAGCGGTGAACCTATCACGGTGGTGACCCGCCGCAAGGGCGGCTGTGTGGTCTCCATTAAAGATGGTAGGTATAATATCGATAAGCAGTTGGCAGAGGCGATCACGGTAGAATAAAATGACCGTTAAAAACCCTGCCAGTTGGTTTTGGTAATAGGTTAGCATTGACTAACCATAAGATAGAATAGTAACACAGGGACTGTGTTGTCCGTGTTTTTGGGCACGATGAGGAGGAGAAACTATGAAAATTGCTTTTACAGGTAACCCCAACAGCGGTAAGACCACCATGTATAATGCCCTGACCGGCAAAAACGAGAAGGTTGGTAACTGGGCGGGTGTTACCGTTGAAAAGAAAATGGCGCCTATTAAGAAGCATTTTTATGATGGGGACGAAGAATTGGTTGCGGTTGATTTGCCCGGCGCTTACTCCATGTCTCCCTTTACTTCTGAGGAGAGCATCACCAGCGCCTATGTTAAGGGCGCGAACCCGGATGTGATTGTCAACATTGTGGACGCAACCAATCTGAGCCGGAGCTTGTTCTTTACCACGCAGCTGCTGGAATTGGGTGTGCCTGTGGTGGTTGCTCTGAATAAGACGGACCTTAACAAGAAAAAATCTACCAAGATTGACACGGTTGCATTGTCCGCCGCACTGGGCTGCCCTGTGTTGGAAACGGTTTCCACTGCCGGCGGGCACGGTGACCTGGCGGAAGTGGTCAAGACAGCCGTTTCCTTACGGGGAAAGACCCAGAATGCTCCCTATGTTCAGGGGGATGTGGATTTGACCGACAAGAAGGCTGTGGAAGCTGCCGACCGCAAGCGATTTGCCTTTGTCAATGGAATTGTGGCAAAGGTGGAGACCCGAAAAGTACGCACCAATGTGCGGAATTTCCAGGATAAGATCGATGACGTGCTCACCAATAAGTGGGCAGGTATCCCCATCTTCGCGGTAGTAATGTATCTGGTGTTCCAGATTTCTCAGGCTTGGGTAGGTCCCTGGATTGCGGATACTCTGGTTGCCTGGCTGGAGGCGTTCCAGGGTTGGGTTGGGGAACAGATGTCCGGTGCGACTCCGTTCCTGTCCGCACTCCTGGTGGACGGTGTCATTGGCGGATTGATTGCGGTAATCGGCTTCCTGCCTCTGGTCATGGTGATGTATTTCCTCATCGCTCTGTTGGAAGACTGCGGTTATATGGCCCGTGTGTCTGTAGTGCTGGACCCCATTTTCAAGAGGGTGGGTCTTTCCGGTAAGTCTGTCATTCCCTTTGTCATTGCCATTGGCTGCGCCATTCCCGGCGTTATGGCCTCCCGTACTATCCGTAATGAGCGGGAGCGCAGGGCCGCGGCTATGCTGGCTCCCTTCATGCCCTGCGGAGCAAAAATCCCT
>JAZSRI010000077.1:0-10108 GCA_045538415.1 Faecousia sp.
GCAAATACAACACAGCTATCCTGGGGCAGTTCCACCGCCAGTTTCTCTGCAGGCACGTCTGTTACGGACAGCAGCCGGATTACACCTGCACGAATTCCCTGTTCCTCGGCGATAACCGCTGCGTCAACAGCGTTTTCAACCAGCGTTCCGTAGGTAATAAGGGTAACATCATCGCCTTGGCGATGGCGGCAAAGCATGTTCTTTCCGTCCCATGCAGAGCCGGTATAACCCCTATCCCCACCTCTGGGGTACCGAATCGCCACAGGACCGTCCTGCTCATTTACTGCCCAGCATAGCATATCCCTCAGTTCCGCCATAGAACCGGGGCACAGAACCTTCATGCCGGGACAATGCCGCAGAAATCCGATATCATATATTCCGTGGTGCGTTTCCCCATCTTCTCCTACCAGTCCGGCTCTGTCCACGGCAAAAACTACATGAAGTTTCTGCATGCAGATATCCTGCAGCAGCATATCGTAGGCTCGCTGGAGAAAGGTGGAATAAATGGCCACAACGGGGATCATCCCTTGCTTTGCCAAACCACCGGCCATGGAAACAGCATGCTCCTCCGCAATGCCTACATCAAACAGGCGTTTTGGAAAGGCACTTTTAAATTTCAACAGACCTGTACCACCTGGCATGGCAGCGGTAATGGCGCAGACCTTGCTATTCTCTTTTGCCAGCTGTACCATAGCACTGCCAAAGGATTCGGAAAACGTGGGAGCACATTTCTTAACAGGTTCTCCTGTTACCGGGTCAAACTTACCGATCCCGTGAAACAGCTTGGGGTGCTCCTGCGCAGGTGCATACCCTCTGCCCTTCTGGGTCATAACATGCAGCACCACAGGTCGTTTCATATCTCTGGCAATGCGCAGCAAATTAATCAGGTGTTCTGTGTCATGTCCGTCCACAGGGCCAAGATAGGTAAAGCCCATACTCTCAAAAATAGTGGTAGGGATAAGCATTCTGCGGATTCTGTCCTTTACGCTCCTGGTAAAGGTATAAATAGAACGTCCACCGGGAAGCCGGAACAGGGTGTTTCTGTACGTCTCCTTCATACCAAGGTAGCGTTCCTTGGTGCGCAGCTGCTGCAGGTGGGATGCCATACCGCCCACATTCCTGTCGATGGAAAGAGCGTTGTCATTAAGGATAATGATGACCGGTTCCCTGCTTACCGCCGCATCGTTCAGGCCCTCATAAGCAGTGCCGCCTGTTGCCGCGCCGTCACCAATGAGAGTAACCACGCTGTAGTCTTCCCTTTGCAAGGTTCTTGCCCGGGCCATTCCCAGAGCAATTGATACCGAAGTAGACGCATGGCCGGCGATAAAGGAATCCGTAATACTCTCAGACGGTTTCGGAAAACCTGCCATGCCCCCAAATTGCCGCAGGGTTGCAAAGCCCTCCTGCCTTCCGGTAAGCATTTTATGAATATAAGACTGGTGGCCCACATCGAACACCAGTCGGTCCTTTGCTGTATCAAATACCGTCTCTATGGCCACCGACAGTTCCACTACACCCAGATTGGAAGCCACGTGCCCGCCGGTCTTTGACACATTTCGCACCAAATATTCCCGGATTTCCCGGCACAGCTGGACTCTCTGCTCTGCTGTGAGGGTGAGCAAATCCTGATGGCTCTGTATATTCTCTAACACAAGTCTCACGACCTAACTAATCTTTTTCTTAATCATCTCCGGTGATCTCATTTCCTCAAAAGCCGTTCTTTCACAACCCTCTGTGCACCGGAACATAACCATGGGCTTGTATATTATCACAGTTTATGCAAATATACAAGTATATTTTCATTATTTTGCATATTTTTTCACATATTCTTTACACAGCGGACATAAAAAAGGAAGGTGTTTCCGTCGGAAACACCTATATTCCTTATTTTCCTGTAAACCAATCTTCCACAATGTCGCTGTGTGTCACCACGATCTGGATATCCTTAAGCTCCTCTTTTGTGAAAAAACGAAGTGCCCTGGATTCGGCGCTTATGACCATTTCCGGCTCCTCCTCCAGTTCCAGCCCGAACACAACAATCACCATGCGCCAAACGCTTCCGTCCCGGTAGGCCGCGATTCGACCCGGCTCCCCGTAAACAGCCAGCTTTTTGAACTTCTCTGCCGGGATACGCAGACCAAGTTCCTCGTACACTTCCCGGACAATTGCCTGCCGCTGGGTCTCCGTCCTTTTTACACCACCGCCTACCAGACCCCAAGTGTCACTGTCCCGCCGTTTCTCCAGAAGCAGCTTACCATTGCAGGTGATAATGGCATTGGCACCAAGGCGGGCCCGCTGGGTCGTCTTAGGCGCGTTTTTCGGATCTCCCCGATAGAACGTGACAATCGGTTTCACTGTACTCCCCCCAATCTTTCAGATAGCATGATTATACAGCATTTAGCATAACTTTTCCACCTTAAAATTCCTTTGGAACCGGTTTTGTCACACCGGTTCGGCGGGTTTTATGCAGTCCGCCACACATATGCTGCTGAGGATCTTTGGCAAATTTTGCCCTGCGGATAATTTCCTCGCCGAATCTGTCCCGCAGAGAATCTATTGTCTCATCCAGACGGAGTTTCTTTTCGTACTGCACCGCGGATACGCCGGAGAAAAAATCAAACTGCTGGTACGGTTCTCCGGACAGGCGGGTCACCTGCACCCCCAGCTGCCGTAGGGGTGTTTCCCCGTCCCATGCCTCATCAAATACCCGGCAGGCCGTTTGGAACAAATGGGAGGTAATATTTGTAGATCCATGCAGCAGAGTCTGGTGGGAATAGTGGTGAAATTCAAAGGTACGTAAATGGACCGATACACAGCTTCCGCATTTGCCATCCTTGCGCATACGCATCGCCACTGTTTCACAAAGACTCAGAAGTACCTGATAGGCCTGCTGAGAAGTGACCACATCCCGGGCTGTGGTCACAGAATTTCCGTAGCCTTTGTTCTCTGCCGGCTCCGGAGTTACCATATCCGCATTGCGTCCGTTGGCAAAATGCCAGATGGTTTCTCCATGCTTGCCTAACCGTTTTTTCAGCAGGCCAAGCTCCGCCCCTGCCAAATCTCCAATGGTGTAGATTCCCATACGTTCCAGCTTTTTTTGTGTAGCGCTGCCCACCAAAAACAGATCCCGCACCGGAAGCGGCCACATCTTCTTTTCCATTTCCTCTGGGAAGAGGGTGTTGACCTTATTGGGTTTTTGCAAATCCCCCGCCATTTTGGCAAGGAGTTTGTTGCTGGAGATCCCCACATTTACCGTAAAACCCAATTCTTCCCAAATTCTCTGCCGCATTTGTTCCGCTGCCAGTCTGGCAGAACCGTACATACGCTCCGTCCCGGTCATGTCCACCCATGCCTCGTCAATAGAATACTGCTCCACATCCGGGCTAAACTGGCGCAAAATGTCCACAAAATGCCGGCTTGCCTCCACATATAGCGCATAGTCCGGCTGGACCACCACCAATTCAGGACATTTTTCTCTTGCCCGAAACAGGGGTTCTCCGGTCTGAATTCCCTTCTTTTTTGCCGGTGTACTCTTAGCCAGAATAATACTGTGTCTGGATTCCTTATCCCCCGCAACCACCGACGGCACATCCCGCAGGTCGATTTCCTCCTGCAATACATGCTTGCGGTAAGCCGCCGACCAGGATAGGAACGCACTGTTCACATCCACATGAAAAATGATTCTGTCCATCACTGCACCTTTCTCAGTAAGCACCAGCTGTGACTGCGTATGGTATAGCGCAGTTCAAACAGCCATTTTTCCCCACCCACTATAGCTTGACACAAAAATACCTGCGCCTCAATTCCAACATACTGGATGGCTCTGCTGCTGATGACCTTGTCGATATCCACCCGCAAAAGCTGATGATTTTCATCCTCCATCCGAAACCGCAGAGGACGGATACTGCCATCAGCGCTGCACACACAGATTACGTCCACCGGACGAATGTTGTTGTCCATCCTCTGTTCACCTTCCTTTACGCATATTATAGTACATTTGTTCTAATTTATCAAGTATAAATTTAGGTTGCCCTATCTGCCAGTTTTTGTTATAATCCATAGGGAACGAAAGGAGGCTTGAGGCTATGCTTAAATATCCGTGCCTTGTTTTGGATCATGACGATACGGTGGTACAAAGTGAAACCACCATCAACTACCCATATTTCTGCTATATTCTCGACCAGTTCCGGCCGGGCCAGACCATCACATTGCAAGAGTACACCCAGGGCTGCTACTCCCCGGGCTTTGCGGGCATGTGCCGGGAAAAGTACAATTTTACCGATCAGGAACTGGTAGATGAGTACAACGGCTGGAAAGAGCATATCCGCACCCACATTCCCGCGCCATTTGCCGGTATTGAGAGGATCATACACCGGCAAAAAGCTGAGGGCGGAATGATCTGTGTGGTATCCCATTCCAGCGCCGAAAATATCACCAGAGATTACAGGACTCATTTCGGTATCCTCCCGGACGCGATTTACGGTTGGGATCTTCCCGAGCACCAGCGAAAACCAAGCCCCTATCCCCTGGAACACATTATGAAGACCTATGGCTTTACGCAAAAAGAGCTTCTTGTGGTAGATGATCTGAGGCCTGCCTGCCAGATGAGCCGCGCTGCCGGTGTAGAAATCGCCTTCGCAGCATGGGGAAAGCTGGAGTATCCGGAAATCACCCGGGAAATGAGCAGGCTTTGTGACTATACTTTTTATAACGTTCAGGAGCTTGAAACATTTTTATTTGACTGACCATCACTAATTGGAAGAAGGTAATTTCATGCCGCAAAAACATCACCACCACATCTTGCCGAAAGCGCATAAACACGGCAAGGATGTGGATATGACAGAAGGTAATATTCTGCGCCATATCCTGCTGTTTGCGTTCCCGTTGCTGATTGGAAATATTTTTCAGCAGCTGTATAACACCGTAGATACATGGGTGGTTGGCCGGTTTGTCAGCAACGAAGCCTACGCGGCTGTTGGCTCGGTTGGCCCCATTGTGAACATGCTGATTGGCTTCTTTTTAGGTCTGTCCTCCGGTGCTGGCGTGGTTATCAGCCAGTACTATGGCGCAAGGCGTTATGAAGATGTGGAGAACACCGTACATACCGCTGTTGTTATGACCCTTGTGCTAGGTGTAATCTTCACCTGCTTGGGTCTGTTTATGACGCCCTATATGCTGCATCTGATGAAAACACCGGATAATGTAATGCCCGAATCCACGGCATACCTTACTATCTATTTCTCCGGAATTCTCGGCCTCATGCTGTATAATATGGGCGCCGGTATTCTTCGGGCAGTGGGCGACTCCAAAAGGCCCTTCTATTTCCTTGTTGTATGCGCCCTTATGAACACCGCACTGGATCTTTTATTCGTCCTGCAGTTTAAGATGGGTGTTGAGGGTGTTGCCCTCGCAACGGTAATATCCCAGTCTACCTCTGCGGTGCTGGTAATCATAACACTGCTCAGAACCAATGAATGCATTAAGGTCTCCCTGCGTAAGCTGCGTGTCCACTGGGTCATGCTGAAGAAGATTATTTCCGTGGGTATCCCCGCCGCTATCCAGATGGCAATTACAGCCTTCTCCAACATATTTGTACAATCCTACATCAACTATTTCGGCGACAACTGTATGTCCGGCTGGACCACCTATGCCAAGGTGGATCAGCTGCTGTTCCTGCCCATGCAGTCCATCGCTCTGGCTTCCACTACCTTTGTTGGGCAAAATCTGGGGAGAAATCTAGTAACCAGAGCCAAAAAGGGCGTTAAGCTGGCTTTGACTACGGCTGTTACAGCAACCATGATCATGATGATTCCGGTCATTATTTTTGCATCGCCCATTGTTGCCTTTTTCAATGACAAGCCTGAAGTTGTGGAATACGGCACCCTGCTACTGCGCTGGCTCAGTCCTTTCTATGTTCTGTGCTGCTTCAACCAAATCTATGCAGGCGCGCTCCGGGGTGCTGGTAATACCAGAGCGCCTATGGTAATCATGCTGTCATCTTTTGTTGTTTTCCGTCAGATTTATCTGTTTGTCATGTCCAGAGTCTGCAATGAGATCATACCCATCGCTATGAGTTACCCCGCAGGCTGGCTGCTCTGCAGCGCACTGACGATGATCTATTTCCATAAGGTAAAGCTTGGCAAGACACGGTTGGTGGAAGATGATACCGCTGAGGATGAAGAATAACTCTCAGGTGGTCAACACCTATACAAAAAACGCACCCAGAGGGTGCGTTTTTTTTATTAACCGTAATTACATATAGGGCTCTGTACGGTTTCTGTATTGTTGTAAGTTTCAATCTGCAGTAATTTTAATATCACCTGTGTCTGTAGTAATTTGGCATGTGCCCCCACTGGCTGTTTTAGGAACATCCACCTTGCCCGTGTCAGTCTCCGTAAGAAATACTTTTTCAGAAAGTAGGCTGCCTGTAACATCACCTGTGTCAGTGTTCACCAGAATCTCGGCTGCATCGCAACCATCAAACTTCACATCGCCAGTGCTTCTATCAATAGAAAGTTTTTCTGCGGCAATCACATTTTTAAGTGTTATATCACCTGTATTACCAACGGATATAAAATTTCTGCACGCAACTTGGCTTATGTTTGCTTTCCCTGTGGAAACAGTGATTTGAAAATCCGATTTGCAGGTAACGTCAGCAACCATCACTTTACCTGTTGAAACGGAAAGCGCAAGAGTCTCTGCGGATACATTTTCAACACGGATATCGCCGGTACTCGTCTTAATTTGAATGGTATTCGCGGCAGACGCGTGATTTGTTACGTCACCTGTACTTGTCAAAATATCCACGGTGTCAAAGCGAAACTCTTTTGGTATTTGAATATCACCGGTACTTTCTCTTATGGTAAGTGTTTCATATTCCTCATCAGGCAGGCACACCGTTATTTTGGGAGTCCCTACAGTTATACCTATATGTTCATACCATTTTCTTTGGTCGTTCTCATTGATAGCAAGGGTGCCGTCTTGAACAGAAACAGCGTGTTTCCCATTTTCCGGTTCATAACAAACCACTTTGCATTTTCTATCCTCAGTTTTTACCAAAGTAATATCAGCCGTATCAGTGTACAATATGAGATTGCTGAACGCACCCTCTGCTACGTAGGTATTGGTCTCATATTTTACAGTACTTAGCTTGGTAAAATTCCAATCATATACCATCATAACTGCCGCAAATAGAATTAGTCCCACAACAACAAGAACCCCTGCCACAACAAGCCATATTTTTGTTTTCTTGCCCATTATGCACCCTCCTTTTTTGCAAAACAATTTTTAACAATTTTCTTCGTAAGTAACAAGGTTCCTTTAGTGGCAGCCCTGCACCCAACGCACAAAAACACAGCAAGACCCGCACAAGCAATTCCTGCGCCAACCATTGCCACACCGGTAAGGCCATGACTACCCAGAGCAAACACAATACCTGCAACTACACCGCAGACTCCACAAGCAGCAACCGATGCAAAGACAGCCCAGAGAGAAATAATCACAGACCACAAAGAAATGTAAAGGGCAATCATGACGGCTAATGCAGAAATCAGCAAGGAAAGCCATATGGGAGAACCAAGCACTAACAGCACGGTCTTCCATACGCTCTGCTGCTTTTTCGCCTTAACTTCTTTACAGGCAGTATTTACAGGAGGAAAATCAGCCAAAATCTGCGCGGCTATCTCATCTGCGGTTCCCACTGCCGCAACAGCTTCTTCCTCTGACAACCCTTCTTCCACCCGGTCTTCAATCATCTCACTGTAAAAGCGAAGACGTTCATCCATGTCATCCTTTGGTAAGGCCGATAATTTATCCTGCAGTAACAAAAGAAACTCAAGTTTCGTCATTGCTAATATCCTCCTTGGTTACAAATCGGTAGATAGACAGGATTTCTTTCCAATCTTCCTTAAAATCCTCAATACGTTTCAGTCCCACAGGGGTAATATGGTAGTATTTCCGAAGTCTGCCGCCGTGTTCTGCGGTCCAAACGGTCAGCATTTCTGCCATTTCCAAACGTTTCAGAATGGTATACAACGTGGATTCAGACAGTTCCATATAGGGCTTCATATCTTTTATGATTTTATAACCATAGGAATCTTCACTTTTAATCGCAGCCAGCACACATACATCCAAAAGGCCACGCTTCAACTGTACATCCATAATACACCTCCTTACATGTTATACATCGTATCACGAAGTGTTTGCTTTGTCAATTTGTTTTCATGCATTGTGCGTAATTCGCAGTTGATTTCCATCGAGAACTTTTACCAGCACCACGGACAGGCCATACTTTCGAGTCTCCCCCTCAGCTCCACCATAAAAAATAGCCGCCCGCAGGCGGGATTTTTTGTGTATTTACTGACCACTATAGATGCTATTCTTGTAAGTGCCGAGGGAAATCGATTTGCATATTTTCTCCTCTCAACGAGGAGAAAATATATTTGTAGCCACCAGTTTTTGAACTGGTGGCAGCAGATGTCCACCGGACATCTGCATCTAAATCGGTTCGATTCTCCCCCTCAGCTCCGCCGAATCAGAAATTTGAGAGTCAAAGTAGTCATCGATCTCATCGAGCATGATGTTATCGATTTCCACAGGTTGTCCGCTGCCGTTGAGTACCAGCCTGAACTTGTCATCGTAGAGATAAATCTTGTTCAAAAAGATATTGATAACGGCGCGGCGGTTAAGGGGATCATCGAAGTTGCTCTTCTGGAGTACTGATAGGAAGTGTGTGACCTCCTGCGCAGAGATAATGCGCTCCTTCTTGGCTTCAATGGCCAGCTGAGCCTCCAGTTCGGCTTTTTCTTCCTGCCGCTTGTTGATGCGCTCCATGATGGTATCAACGCTCTGGCCCTTCTCAAGCGCCTGCCAGAGGTTCTCGATGGCAGTGGCTGCTTCTTGGATGGCACTTTTGATGCGCTTGATTGCAGAACTGTCGAACTCACTCTTGAAAACCGCCTCGATAGCCTCTGCAATTCGCTGGATATTGCTGTCCGTCAGCATCTGCCGACAGGCTGCAACGACCATATCCTCGATTCGCTTCTTATCAACAACTTTCTTCTGGCACAGATGCTTCTTGGCATTCTTGCAGGCGTAGTAGTGATACGCTTTACCGGACTTGCCGGTGCCGCCATAGCCAATCATCATCTCGTGGCAGTAGCCGCAGAACAGTTTGGTGGTCAACAGATATTCTTCCTTGCCTCGGCTTCTGGCCGGGGCAGCTTTGTTTTTGTCCAGAATGTTCTGCACCCGTTCAAAAACTTCGTCGCTGACAATGCGAGGCATACCGTCCGGTGTTTCCTCGCCCTTATAGAGGTAAGTACCGATGTAGCGTTTGTTGCGCAGCAGTCGATGCAAACTGTTCTTGTTGAAGTCGCGACCAAGGGAAGTTTTAATTTGTCTGGCATTCAAGTCTTTGATGATGTCCGTGACGGTTTCGCCCTTGCCGAAACGCTCAAAGATCTCGCGGACGATGACTGCTTCATCTTCATCGACATAGAAAGTGTGATCCGGAGCAACCTTGAAACCAAGACCGGGATTGCTTCCGTTGGATAGACACTTCTGTGCATTGAGCGACATACCACGGTGAATCTTCTGCGACAGCTCGGCGGAGTAGTATTCTGCCATACTCTCCAGAATACCTTCCACAAGGATACCGGAGGCATCGTCAGCGATATTTTCTCTGGCAGAGACAACACGGACTCCATTCTTCTTGAGCTTGGCCTTATTGATGGCGCTGTCGTAGCGGTTTCGGGCGAATCGGTCAAGCTGATAGACAAGCACTGCATTGAAGGTGTGTTTGTCACTGTCCGTGATCATCCGCTGGAACTCAGCACGGTTGTCATTGGTACCGCTCTGTGCTCGGTCAATGTACTCACCTATGACGGTGTAGCCGTTGTCTGCGGCGAATTTGTAGCAGGTCTTGAGCTGACCTTCTATGGACTGCTCACGCTGGCTGTGGCTTGAAAAACGGGCGTAGATGACTGCGTTCATTCTCCATCCACCTCCCTCAACATCTGCACAAGGGTTTGTTTCAGTTTGGCGTTCATGGGAGACTTGGGATCGAAGCACATTTCCACGAAGTTAGCCATGTCTGCAGGATAGCCGT
>JAZSRI010000063.1:0-22143 GCA_045538415.1 Faecousia sp.
GGCTGTTTTGTGTGATCAGGCCTTTTCCAGGGCGAGCGTCCTGGTGGTCAGGTCGCAGACCTCGGACGGTCCGAAGTACTGGATCGCGCCCGGATAGACGAAGCAGGTCTCGACAGCCCACTCGCCGCGGTGCGCCTCGAAGTACTTGAACGGATTGCCGTCAAGCTCGACGAGCGCCTTGCGGATAACGGGCTTGTCCTTGCCGTTTCTTCTCTCGATGTTCATCATCTTGGTGATGGGCATACCGCCGGCGACCCACTCCTCAGCGGGCTTGGAGAGGTTGGAAACCTTGGAGAGGTATCCGTTGTAGCCGTACTGGATGAGCATGAAAGCGTTGTAGCCCAGGGAGTAGCAGTAGTCCGCGTCGAAGTTGGACGGGAAAGCGCAGCGGCCTTCGTAGCCCAGGAAGTGATGCAGCGCGGAGAACTTGCCCTTGTAGGTGCCGGCTGCCTTGCGGGCTGCCAGATTATCCTTGACCAGAGCGGAGAACAGCTTTTCAGACTCGATCAGGCTGACCTGAACGTTGCCATGAGGATCGCGCTCCAGGAACAACTGCTGCTGAATGTTCTCCGGCAGGATGGCGAAAACAGCCATGGATTCCTTGGTCAGGCCGTTCTCGATGAAGGAATACTTCTCCTTCCAGGTGGGCAGTGCGTTGAAGGCGTCTGCCTTCTCGCCGGCCAGCAGCTCATTGATCTCAGCGATCAGCACGGAGAACTCGGGAACGAACTCCACGATGCCCTCGGGAATGATGGCAACGCCGAAGTTCCAGCCCTTGGCAGCGCGGTTTGCCACGGAATCGGCGATGTAGTCAGCGATCTGGGCCAAAGACATCTTCTTAGCGGCAACTTCTTCGCCGATCAGGCAGATGTTGGGGCGGGTCTGCAGAGCGGTCTCCAGAGCAACATGAGAAGCGGAGCGACCCATGACCTTAACGAAGTGCCAGTACTTCTTGGCGGAGTTGGCGTCGCGCTCGATGTTGCCGACGATCTCAGCATAGGTCTTGGTCGCGGTGTCGAAGCCAAAGGAGCACTCGATGTCCTCGTTCTTCAGGTCGCCGTCGATGGTCTTGGGGCAGCCGATGACCTGGATGCCATTGCCCTGGGCGGCAAAGCACTCAGCCAGCACAGCCGCGTTGGTGTTGGAGTCGTCGCCGCCAATGATAACCAGAGCGTTGATACCGTGCTTCTTGCAATTGTCAGCAACGATGGCAAACTGCTCCTGGGTCTCCAGCTTGGTTCTGCCGGAGCCGATGATATCGAAACCGCCGGTGTTGCGGTACTGGTTGATATATTCGTCGTCGAAGATGATGTAGTCATCGTCAATTAGACCGCTGGGGCCGCCCTTGAAGCCGTACAGCACATTGTCCTTGTCGGTTGCCTTCAGCGCGTCGTACAGGCCGCAGATAACGTTGTGGCCACCGGGGGCCTGACCGCCGGACAGGATGACACCCACAACCTGTTTCTTCGCGGCGGAGGTGTTCTCGCCCTTGACGAAAGTGATCTCATTCTTGCCGTAGGTGTTGGGGAACAGAGCCTGGATCTTCTCCTGGTCTGCTACGGACTGGGTTGCGCCGCCGTTTTTTACACAGATTTCGGAAATGCCGTTTCTGAGCATACCGGGCAGCTTGGGATTATACTGGTATCTTGCCAGCTGCAGGGGGGACAGTTTCATATATTACACTCCTTAAGTGAATTTTTCGCAAAATAGCACTTATATAGTATACTGCATTATTTTGCAAAGGTAAATAGCCATTTCCCACATTTTTCTTTTATTTTGCGCTGACTGGGTTTATAAATCTCACAAAATCCTCCACTTAGGGAATGGGGAAATCTTCTGTTTTCCATAGAAATCTCGTAATCGGAAGATTTCTATTGAAATGCAGGAAATTTATGCTATAATGATAATCGTAAAAATGCGGGGTTTCCCGTGAAAATAAGAAAGGATTGAATCCAAATGGCTCTTGTTACTACTACCGAGATGTTCAAGAAGGCTTACGACGGCGGCTACGCGGTTGGTGCTTTCAACGTCAACAACATGGAAATCGTTCAGGGCATCACCGAGGCCTGCCGCGAGGAAAACGCCCCCGTTATCCTGCAGGTTTCCAAGGGCGCCCGCGCATACGCTAACCCCACCTACCTGGTAAAGCTGGTTGAGGCCGCTGTTATCGAGTGCCCCAACATTCCCATCGCTCTGCACCTGGACCACGGCGACAGCTTCGAGACCTGCAAGTCCTGCATCGACGGCGGCTTCACCTCCGTTATGATTGACGCTTCTTCCAAGTCTTTTGAGGAGAACATCGCCATCACCAAGCAGGTGGTTGAGTACGCCCATGACCACGGTGTTGTGGTAGAGGCTGAGCTGGGCTCTCTGGCCGGCATCGAGGATGAGGTCAATGTGGATGCAGAGGCTGCTTCCTACACCCGTCCCGAGGAAGTGGAAGAGTTCGTCACCCGCACCGGCTGTGACTCTCTGGCCATTGCTATCGGCACTTCCCACGGCGCTTATAAGTTCACCCCTGAGCAGTGCACTGTGAACGAGCAGGGCATTCTGGTTCCTCCCGCTCTGCGTTTCGACGTTCTGGAAGAAGTCACCAAGCGTCTGCCCGGCTTCCCCATCGTCCTGCACGGCTCCTCTTCCGTTCCTCAGGACTTCGTCAAGATGGTCAACGAGAACGGCGGCAAGATGCCCAATGCCATCGGCGTTCCCGAGGAGCAGCTGCGTAAGGCTGCAGCCCTCAGCGTCTGCAAGATCAACATCGACTCCGACCTGCGTCTGGCACTGACCGGCACCGTACGTAAGTACTTCAACGATCATCCCGATCACTTTGACCCCCGTCAGTACCTGAAGCCCGCCCGCGCCAACATCAAGGAAATCGTTCGCCACAAGCTGGTCAACGTTCTGGGCTGCGCCGGCAAGGCCTGATTGCCATAGTTTTATAAAAAATACCTCCCTGATCAGGGAGGTATTTTTATGTTGTGCTAATGATTATTCTTCCCTGGCGGTATTGGGGTAAAGTTCCCAATAAAACACAGGAATCATTGGTTACAGATTTCCCTTCAGCCAGATTACCACTTCCCGAAGCCAGTCCTTTGCCCGGCGGCTTTTGGGGGTAAGGTTTGCGCAGGTGCGCTCGTCCACAGTGGCAAGGCCATGCTGTCCGGCAGGGTAGACATGCAGTTCAAAGGGGACTCCGTAGGTGGAGAGGGCAGAGGCGTAGCGCAGACTGTGGGAAACCGGAACGATCTTATCCTCTGCAGTATGCCACAGGAAGGTTGGAGGTGTTTTTTTGGTAACCAGCAGTTCGCAGGAAACTCTTTTCAGGGTTTCCTCCGAAAGTGGATAGTTTTCCCCGGTCAGACATTCAAGGGTACCCGAGAGCTCCTCTTGGGCACTGATTACCGGGTAGCACAGGACGGACGCTTTTGCGGGGATACTTTCCGGGAATACCTGACGCACTTGTTCACAGTCGTAGCTGCAGCTGTAATGGGCTGCCAGATGGCCGCCGGCAGAGAACCCCATAATGGCGATGCGGCTGGCATCGGTTTCCCAGATGTCTCCGTTGCGGCGGATCAGCTCCATAACCGCAGCCACCTCCCGAAGCTGGGCAGGGAATCTGTGGGGAACCACAGAATAGGTTAGTGCAAATACATTATATCCCTCCGGCAGCAGGTTCAGAGCGATAGGCTCGGCCTCCCGGGGGGAAATTCCGCTATACGCGCCGCCGGGGCATATGACGATTGCAGGACGTTTGCCTAACTCCTCACCCATGCGCTGGGGCAGATAGGTGGTGAGCACCGGGTCCCGGCCATCCTCGCCCAGAAAAGAAAAATAATCCTTTAAATGGATATGCTCACACAGCATTTCACACGCCTCCTTTTTGGTAGTATGCTAACGCCCGGATACAAAAAAGTCAAGTGTAAAAAAGTAAGATTTTGCAAAAGATTTTGCAAACCCGGATTTCCCCTTGTAAGTTGGCAAAATATGTGGTAAACTGTATTGGTTATGTAAAAGATATCCAAATTGCCGGGAGGAAAGTATGTATTACAGCCCCCTTTAGTTCCCTCCAGACTTCTATGAACCCTATCATTAACTTTTGGAGGAAAACCTATGTCTCATTTAACAGAAGAAATCAGCCGCCGCCGGACCTTTGCCATCATTTCCCACCCGGACGCCGGTAAAACTACACTGACAGAAAAATTCCTGCTCTACGGCGGTGCCATTGCCCAGGCGGGCGTGGTCAAGGGTAAGAAAAATTCCCGGGCTGCCACCTCCGACTGGATGGAAATTGAGAAACAGCGTGGTATTTCTGTCACCTCATCGGTGATGCAGTTCCAGTACGGCGGCTTCTGTATCAATATTCTGGACACCCCCGGCCACCAGGACTTTTCCGAGGATACCTACCGCACACTGATGGCGGCGGATTCCGCGGTGATGGTCATTGACGGCGCCAAGGGTGTGGAGCCCCAGACCAGAAAGCTGTTTAAGGTCTGCGCCATGCGCCACATTCCTATTTTCACTTTCATCAACAAAATGGACCGGGAGACGAAAGACCCCTTTGACCTGCTGGATGAGGTGGAGCGGGAACTGGGCATTGAGACCTACGCCATGAACTGGCCCATCGGCTGCGGTAAGGATTTTATGGGCGTCTATGACCGGGAGCAGAGCCAGCTTTTGTTCTTCTCCGGCAATACCGGCAAAAAGCGGGCAGACAAACAAGCCATCGACCTGTATGACGGTCAGGTTGCCCAACTGCTGGACTCCCAGACCAAACAGCAGCAGCTCATTGACGATGTGGAGCTGTTGTCCGCCGGCCGGGAAATGGATCTGGAGGCTGTCCGCAACGGTCAGCTAAGCCCTGTGTTCTTTGGCTCTGCCCTGACCAATTTTGGCATTGAGCCTTTCCTGGAAGCTTTCTTGAAGCTGACACCGCCCCCTCTGTCCCGCACCTCTGACTGCGGTTTGGTGGATGCCTTCAGCCCGGATTTTTCTGCCTTTGTGTTCAAGATTCAGGCGAACATGAACAAGGCCCACCGGGACCGTCTGGCCTTTATGCGGATTTGCTCCGGCAAATTCCAGCGGGACACGGAATACTACCACATGCAGGGCGGCAGGAAGCTGCGCCTGTCCCAGCCCCAGCAGCTTATGGCCGCGGAGCGTGAGATTGTGGAGGAGGCCTACGCCGGTGACGTGATTGGCGTGTTTGACCCGGGTATTTTCTCTATCGGTGATACCATTACTGTGCCGGGTAAAAAGTTCCTGTACTCCGGAATCCCCACCTTTGCTCCTGAGCATTTCTGCCGGGTTTCCGCCAAGGACTCCATGAAGCGTAAGCAGTTTGTCAAGGGTACGGAGCAGATCGCCCAGGAGGGCGCTATCCAGATTTTCAAAGTGCCCGGTTCCGGTATGGAGGAAGTGATTGTGGGCGTTGTGGGTACACTGCAGCTGGACGTGTTCCAGTACCGGATGAAGAACGAGTACGGCGTGGATCTGCGGATGGAGATGCTCCCCTATGAGGAGATCCGGCTGATCCACAAGTACCCCGGAGATCTGCAGGATCTGAACCTTGGCTCGGACGCGGAGCTGCTGGAGGATTACCGAGGCCACAATCTGCTGGTATTTTCCAGCTTCTGGGCCATTGACTTTACCTGCCGCCGCAACCCCGGTCTGGAACTAAAGGAAATTGTGGTACAGGAAGGCTGATCCCTGGTTAAATGGTTTCTGCTCAAAACAGACCCTCCGGCTTTGCCGGAGGGTCTGAAACGGTTATGTAAATACCAGATATCCGCAGCAAACGGCGTGACAAAGTCACGCCGTTTGTGTTATACAGAAGCCTGTTTTTCGAAGCGAATCTGTTTGTCGCAGATATCCAGCGCTGCTTCCCGGTGGGTAATCAGCAGCACGGTGCGGTCTGTCATGGCCCGCAGGTTTTGCAGCAGCTGTTTCTCCGTTTCTCCGTCCAGTGCGCTGGTAGCCTCGTCCAGCATGAGGATGGGCCGTTCTGTCAGCAAGGCTCTGGCTACGGACAAACGCTGAACCTGTCCCTCTGAAAGACCACAGCCCCGCTCTCCAAGGGGAGAGTCCAGCCCATTGGGCAGCTCTCTTACAAAGGTATCCGCGCAGGCGATTTGGAGCGCCTGATAGAGCTTTTCGTCCTGCGCCATCAGTTCGGGATCACAGAAGGTGAGAGATTCCCGGATGGTGCCGGAAATCAACTGATTTCCCTGAGGGACGTAGGCAAACAGCCCACGCCAGGAGGTATCCAGAGGAAGGTAGGTGCCGTCGTTGTTCTGCAGATAGGCGCTTCCTCCGTCCAAAGGATACAGGTTCAGCAGGATTTTAAGGGTAGTACTCTTACCGCAGCCGGATTCTCCGGTGAAGGCCACATACTCACCTTTTTCAATGCGCATGCTGAAATTCCGCAGGACGGTGTTTTCCTCCCCCTCTTCGTAGGAGAAATTTCCGTTTTCAATCCCAAGAGCGTGGAAATTCTCTTTGTAATAATGGTGAATCTGTTGTTCAGACTTAGGCTCTGCGGTGGAATCCGGGGCGAAGGCTTCGATTTCCAGCAGCCGCTCCGCACTGGCAATCATGGCGTAGTACTGGGAAACGTATTCGCTGAGCATGCTGATGGGGTATTCCAGCATATTTACCAGATACAGCACGGTAGATACTGTGCCATAGGTGAGAGTGCCCTCCAAAATACCCAGTCCGCACAGGCCAACACCCAAAAGCTGGGCGACAATCATAGCGTTGGCCAAACCGGTTACGCACAGCATCAGCAGGTGATGACGGCGCATACGGATGGCGTTATACTTGTTAAATTCCTCCTTGGCTATGGCCTGTGTAGCGGATTCCTGAGTGAATGCGTGAATCACTGTCAGGCTGTACAGCCGTTCCTGCATGAAGGAGCGGACTTTGCCGTCCATATGCTGGACTTTTTTATGGTAGAGCTTCAGCTTTTTCTGGAACAGCAGGGAAAAGCCTGCCATAAGAAGTCCCCCGGGGATGAGAATATAAATCAGCTGCGGAACAATCCGGTACAGCGCGAACACAGCGCCGCAAATACGCACCAGAGCGCTGGCCATCTCCGGAATGATGCTTGTGATGGCCTTGGCGATCACTTCTGTGTCAGAGGTGATGCGGTTCATCCACTCGCCGTTATGGGTCTGGGAGACCTGAGAGAAATTTCTGGTAAGCAGCTGGGAAAAGACCCGCAGCCGGAAAGCTTTGTCCAGAGCATGCTTGCTCACGGCCAGCAGATACCGGTTCAGAATCAACAGCGCAATGGATGCAACGGTATAAATAAGGAACAGGACAAATTGCCGGGTAAAAAGATCCCTGTTGCCGGAGGCGGCTGCGTCCACCACATTACCCAGTGCGTGGGCATAAAAGATTGCGATAAAGCCTTGACCGGTTCGGATCAGTGTGCGCAGCAGTACCCAAAGCTTGGCCTTTCCGGAAACAGACCAGATCCATTTCAGGGGGGCGGTGTTATGTGATGATTTCATATAGAGATCATCCTCCGTATTTTTTCAGAATCAGTGGGATGTCGCAAAGACCATTGGCTGTCTTCTGCGCAAAATCACGGAAGAGGAGCTTGCGAAGAAGGGTCTGCTTTGCAGGCTCAATCAGCGCGATCTGCCGCGCCTGCTCCCGGGTGCACTCAAAAACCTGGGCGTTTGGACGGAGTTTTTCCACAAGCGCCCTGCCGGCCTCTGTCCTGACAATCACAAGGGAAGTGCCCATGCCGTCTGCCAGCTGGGGGAAAACCTTCTCCACGCCCCAAAAATCACCGATGGTCAAATCAAAGGGCAGTTCCCACCGGGTATAGGGACACTGATAACAGCTGGGTCTCAGGGTAAGACACTTCATATAAAGCCGGCTGAAGGGGTCGTTTTGCATGAGGGTTGCCCGTTCCTGCCCGCTTACTGTACAGGAAACTGTGTGACCGTCGTTTTTCAACCGTTTGTCACGGAAGCAGTAGGCCTCTAATGTTCCCTCTTTTGCCAAAACGGATATATAATCCTTCCAAAGACCGGGGGACTGGACACCCCGGCATACCAGCGCCGCTAACACAAGCCCCCGTTTCTCCGGACCAAAATAACGGTGTATGGCATCGCACTGGCAGGGAGTGCCGGTGAACAGCACCTGTCTGCCGGCTTCCAGGGCTTTCGCAATCGCTTCATAAATACCGGTCAGATCGCTTTGGACATACTTGGATTTTCTCATGGGGGCTATGTTATCAGACAACACATGGCAGACCCGAAAATCCTCTGTGAAAACAGCGCCGCATACCAGCCCGCCCTGCTGCAGAACCTGTTCTGCCAGCAAAGAAAACGCGCCGCCGGAGCTGCTCTTTTGCAGCAGATCCACATCATTGCAGCGTACAGCGTAAGCCTGCCCATCAACACAGGCAGGAATCGTAATCGCAGGACATACCTCCCTGCAACGGCCGCAATCCACACAGCGCTGGGTGTCAATCACCGGATAGGAGAACCCTTCTATATCCATAGCCAGGGTAACAGCTTCTGCCGGACAGACCTCCCGGCAGACACCACAGCCAAAGCAGGAAGCTTTGTTTTCGAGTATCTGCATCATTTTACAGCTCCTTAAATCATATAAAAACGATTTTTCTCAGGTTTCAGTCACTTGCGTGTTGTAGCCAGAACTACAGCTTGGAAATTAACGGTGCCGGAAGGAATCCAGACCAACAGCATTCATGTGGGTACCGTATTGGGATAGGGTGTTGTCATTCATGCCCATGACCAGCATACCACGCCTAAACTTGTCCCGGTCGTGGAACAGAGCGTGGAACCACCGGACTGCCCAGAAGAAGGGAAGAAGGATGGCGCATCTCTTTAAAATTGGATAACGGTAAGAAAGAATGGCGCGGGACGGGAAAAGGGCATGAAAGAACCACTTTGCTTTTTTAACAGTCAGTGTATCTCCCTCATTGGAATGGCGGTGGACTACATGATTCGCCGCGGAGAGGTTGTACGCCTCAAAGATACCGCCCTGAAACGCTGTATGGGTAATCAGTTCTACGGCTTTTGTAGCGGCTTTTCCCTCAAACCAGGTGTCAAGCAGAGCCAGAATGTTGCGGTAAAACTCTGCAAGCCGCAGTTTTTCCAGTTCTCCTAAGAGATATTCTTCGTTCATTTGGGGGTAGGCATTGCGCCATACGTAGAAATCGCAGATGTCTTTTGCGCAAATGGTACCATTTGCGTAGTGCTTGGCAAAGTGGACAACCAGATAGATAAAATGATCCTCCGGGGTAAGATGATAACCGGAACCTGTTTCGTTTTTCTCGGCAAAACGCCAGGAATCTCGGTAATAAGGGAAATAACTGCGGAAGTGGGTGGAAACCAGATAACGGTGCAGTTCTAAGGTCAGTTCAGGAGATTCCCAGGTGTGCTCATAGTCACTATCCTCTGCCTCCTGCATACCTATGGCAGGAAGCACACTTTGAATCAGCGGGTATTGCTCCTGGCGGATCAAAATATCTGCGTCGAACATAATGCGGTATTCCGGACGGGGATACAGGAGCTTGATTTGGGAACCCTTTACAGGAAGGTAGTCGATTCCGTTGGCATCAAAAAGATCAAACACAGCCTGAAGTTTCTGCATTTGGCTGCGGCTTGTACGCAGGTCATTGCAGAAAGTCGCTGTAAGGTTGACCACTGCCGGATGATTCCGGGGAACACCGCACAGCAAAGCACCTTGCAGGCCCAGACCGGCCAGGTTATGGCTATATAAAGTATGAGTAGCTTTGCTCCAATCAAAGTTCTCAGGAAGCGTAAGCGCCTCGCCCTTGAGGGCGCTTCTTAAAATGGTAACAACCCCTAGGTTCTGTGTATCCATAAAAACTTCCTTTCTTACGCTTTCCGTGGCAGCAGGACATAACGGTTGGGAATCCAGTTATACGGTTATCCGGTGTTGCTTTAGAGGACAGACAAAATGGAAGCACCGTCAATTGTTCCATTACATATCTGTACAAATAAAAATATACTGTATTTTTGTCAATTTTTCAAGCGTAGTCACAGGATTCTGCCGCTTTTTCCAGAATTTAATACCTGTATGTACCGCCTAAGGTGTCATTATAGTGTTTTATATACCCAGTATTCCACAGGCGGACAGAGAAGCCTATCCCCCATTTACTTTCCTTTCTTGGTGTGGTATGCTATGGTTGGGAGGTGGGAGTATGGATCACAGGGAATTTGTCCGGTATCTTCCGGGCAGTGACCGGGCGGTACTGCTGCTTCACGGTATTGCGGGTACGCCTGCCCATTTTCGGCAGTTCCTGCCCCTCATACCGCAGGACTGGTCAGTTTATAATGTACTTTTGGACGGCCACGGCGGCGAAGTTGGGGATTTCGCCCGCAGCTCTATGGCCAAGTGGAAAGACCAGAATGCCCAGTGGCTGGCCCTTTTACGCCGCCGGCATAAGAAAATCTATATTATCGCCCATTCCATGGGGACGCTGCTGTCTGTGCAGGAAGCAATCCGGGATGGGGATAAAATCGCGGGGCTTTTTCTGTTAAATGTACCCCTGCAGGTTCATTTTCCCCTGTCTACCATGGTTTTGTCCGTAAAAGCGGCGTTGGGTAGAAGATCTAATCCCATTGTCCGGGCGATGTTGGATGACTGCAGCATCCGTTTAACGCCTAAGCTGTGGAGGTATCTGGCCTGGGCACCCCGGTTCTGGGAGCTTTTGGTGCAGGTGCGCCGGACCCGGAAACAGATTGCCGCCCTGCAGGTGCCATGTATGGCTTTCCAGAGCAGGCAGGATGAGTTGGTTTCCATGAAAAGCTGCGAATATCTGGGCAGGGTATCCGGGCTGAAGATGGAGGTTCTGGAGCATTCAGGACATTTCTGCTATTCCCGGCAGGATATGCGCCTTTTGCAGTCACGGCTGGAGGAATTTTTGAATGACGGGTAAAACGGGTGTGCCAAAAAGGTACACCCGTTTTTCTTGTAAAAAAACCGTTTTTCGGAATTTATTTTTTTCTCAGCTGCCAGAAAAGCACCGCACTGGCAGCGGCCACATTCAAAGAGTCCACCCCATGGTACATGGGGATCTTCACTGTATAATCGCTGCCGCAAATGGTATGCTCCGACAGCCCGTCCCCCTCAGAGCCCAGAATGATTGCCAGTTTTTCCTCTGCGCACAGCGCTGGGTCCTCCACGCTGACAGAACGGTCTGTCAGGGCGGTGGCGGCGGTTTTAAAGCCATGCTCCCGGAGCAGATCTATCCCCGGTGTGGGCCATGGCGTGTCCAGAAAGGTCCATGGAATCTGGAACACCGTACCCATGCTCACCCGGGCGGAGCGGCGGTAGAGGGGATTTGTGCAGCCGGGGGTAAGGAGTATCCCATCAATGCCCAGCGCCGCGGCGGAGCGGAAAATAGCCCCTACGTTGGTGGGGTTCATCACTTCCTCCAAAATGGCGATGCGGTTTGCTCCCGCAAGGACCTGAGAAACCTCCGGCAGCGGTGGACGGGCCATGGCGCACAGCATACCCCGGGTGAGCTGAAAGCCTGTCAGCTGGGTCAGTACGTCCAGTGGGGCGGTAAATACAGGAACATGGGGGCAGCGGTTAATGACCTCCTCCGCCTCGGCATTTACATGATTGCGTTCCACCAGGAAGGATACGGGGCGACAGCCTGCGTCCAGCGCCCGGGCGATTACCTTGGGACTTTCGGCAATGAACATCCCCTTTTTCGGTTCAAACCGGTTTAAGAGCTGAGCCTCGGTCAGCCGGGCATACACATCCAACTCCGGGGCATGAAAATCCAAAATTTCCGTAAATTCTCTCATAACGCGCTCCCTTCTCTTTGGCTTTATTATAGGGGCAGATTTTGACTCTGTCAAATGTTGTACAAGGGAATATTTTTTGCTATAATGACTGGGACAGGGGGTGACAAAGTGAGTAGATATTTAACCTCGTTTCAACTGAAGCTGATTGCGGCTGTAAGCATGTCGCTGGACCATTTCGCGGCGGTGGTGCTGTACGCACTGATAAACCGTACCGTAACTGCCGGTGGGGACGTCACGGCATTGATCCACCTGTATGATATTCTGCGTTACATCGGCCGGCTGGCCTTTCCCATTTACTGTTTTCTCCTGACCGAAGGCTTCTGCCACACCCGCAGCGTGTTCCGTTATAGCCTGCGGCTGGGATTGTTTGCCCTTCTGTCGGAAATCCCCTTTGATCTGGCCCTTAACGCCCAGATGTTGGAACTGTATCAAAACAATGTGTTCTTTACCCTGCTTGTGGGACTGGGTACCATGTGGGCTATTCGTGAGGGCAAGAACCTGCTCATTAAGCATTCTGGTAAGGTAGCGGGGCTGCTTGGCGTGCTGTGGACAGCGTTGATGGCAGCTTTGGGATATATTTTGGCGGAACTTCTATGGTGCGATTACGGCGGAGCTGGAGTCCTTGCCATTACCGCTATGTACCTGCTGAGAGACCGGCCGGTGGCGGGCTTTTTGGCAGGTGTGGGGGTTTTGAGCCTTGGAAACACCATAGAGCTGTATGCCCTGCCGGCGGCCCTGCCCGTCGCGTGCTACCGGGGAGACCGGGGCAGGGGAGGCAAATGGTGGTTTTACCTATTCTATCCCGCCCATTTGCTGGTTTTCTGGTTTGTTGCCCGGCTTGCTGCATAGGGCAGAAAGGAGCTTTTATGGAAAAACTGCTTCGGCGGGCGCTTTCTGTGCTGGTAGCACTGCTGATTTTAATACCGGGATATCTGCCTGCCTTTGCCACAGAGGCTGACGGCGCTGACCGGGCAAGAGAACGGATCCTGTCCGCCTATTCTCTGGAGCACCAGATGTCCTCTCCGGGTACGCCTACGGAAAATGGTGTGGCGGGGGAGAGAATTTCTCTGGAGGACTGCAATATTTCCTCGCAGGAACTAGACGAGATTTTTTCGGAGCTATATCTTACCGGGCAGCTTCCCTGGTATGCCGGTGCCACATACGTCTATACTTACAACGAAGAAACCCGGCAGGTGTATACCTATGCACCGGTGTATCTGGATCCCCAAGCGTATGACAGGTGCCTTTACGAGCAGACCGTGGCGGAAATTTTGGCGGAAGCGGTGCAGGAGGATATGGATCAGTGGCAGATCGCTCTTGCGCTCCACGATTATCTGGTTTCCAATTTCCGTTACGATGAGACCCTCACAAACTACCGGGGGTATGACCTGCTGGTGAACGGTTCGGCGGTTTGCTCGGGCTATGCGGAGGTATATCAGGACCTGTTATCCCGTGTAGGAATCCAAAGTGTAATTGTGGAGAGCCAGGAAATGCCTCAGGGGCACGGCTGGAATCTGGTGAAACTTTACGGGCAGTGGTACCATGTAGATGTGACCTGGGATGACCCCGGCCCGGATATTCAGGGGTACGTGTCCCATAAATATTTCCTTTTGACAGACCGGGAGATGGCCCAGGAGGGTACAGACGGGCATGATGGCTGGGAAACAGAGATCACCTGTACTGATACCACTTTCGAAAACGCCTTTTGGCACGATACCCAAAGCGCTATCCTTTGGAAAACCCCTGAGACCTGTTACCTGCAAACTACAGATACGGAGAGCTTTGTCACCCAGATTTGCGCCCGGAACAGCGCGACAGGGGAATATACGCTGCTGTACACGGAGCAGCCTCAGTACATGGATTTAGGTACCGGGGAGCGGTACACCTATAAAGAACAGGGCCTGTCCCTGTACAATGGCCGGCTGTATGGCTCTGACATGAACACGGTCTATTCCATAGCACCCGATGGCAGCGATTTCCGCACGGAGTTCACCTATGATACTGAGAGTAATCAGAAGTATATTGCAGGTTCCTTTGTAAAGGAGGGGAAACTCTATCTCACGCTGGCAACCCATGAGCAGACCTTTTCTGCCATGGAAGTAACGCTGGAACAGGCAGACCCTATTCACACCCACAGCTATACCCCGGAGGTGTTTCCGCCAGGCTGTACAGAACAGGGATGGACAGAATATGTCTGTGAGTGTGGCATTTCTTTTACAGAAAACTACACCCTGCCGGTGGGTCACACCTATGACAGTGGAAAAACCGTGCTGGAGCCTACCTATACCCAGTGCGGTGTTGTCCAATTTACCTGCACCCAGTGCGGCCACCAATATACACAACAGTTAGCTATGCTGGAACTGCCTCCGGTTACCGTCCCCAAGGGATTGCCGGCGGTGTTCTGTATTGCCGGCGGAGCTATAGTGCTCCTTATGATATTTCTGGCAGTAAAACGAAGACGATAAAGCGTCAGGTATTGCCTTAGCAGCGAGAAATCCAGAGTCTATGATGATATGGGTGAAGCCGGCATGGTAAAAACCGAAAGCTATATAGAATCTTCAGACAGAAGAGCCCATTCAACCGGAGGTTGAATGGGAAATTGCCAACTAAAAGAATGGTTGGTTGTATCAACCACCTTCCGGGTGTATTATGAATCCAATGGCTGAAATATGGAGGCTTACGTGATATGAAAAGCAAAAAAGTATATAGTCCTTACATACGGCAATTTTACCGGGGGAATGGCTGGCGCTTTGCTTTGGCAATGGCCGTAACGCTGGTTCTAACTGCTTCCACAATGATGGTATCGTGGCTGATTCAGGTAATCATTGATTTGGCAACAGGCGCGGATGTTGGTTTTTCTTTCTCCCAAGTGGTATTACTAACCGTTGTGGGTGTTTTTTTGGAAGCGCTTGCTTACTTCCTGGCATATCATTCCAAGCCCCGGTTTGTTGCTAAGGGTGTTGGGCAGTACAAAGAATATGTATTTTCAAGGCTGTGCCAAAAGGGGATCGGTGCATTCTCCAATGAAAATTCTTCACTGTACATCTCCGCACTGAGCAATGACGCGGCAACGGTAGAGATGAACTACTTAGCCAATATTTTTATCATTGTGGACAATTCCGCAATTTGTATTGGCGCGCTGGCGCTGATGTTCTATTACAGTCCGCTGCTTACCATCCTGTCAATTGTTCTGGCCTTACTTCCTCTGGCGGTATCCATCTGCACAGGAAATCTTGTGGCCAATGCGGAGAAAACTGTATCCGATAAAAACGAAACCTATATGAGCACGCTGAAGGACAGCTTGGTTGGCTTTGCGGTCATCAAGTCCTTCCGGGCTGAAGCGCAAATGTGCCGCATTTTCTCAGAAGCGGTCAGGCATGTGTCCGACGCAAAAACCCTTCGCAGGAAGATGAGTATCCTTGTGCAGGGATTGAGCGCAGCCTCCGGCACAATTTTACAGTTTGGTATTTTCCTGATTGGCGCTTATCTTTCGCTCAATGGGTATGGACTGTCTGCCGGAACGGTTCTGGTGTTTGTGCAGCTGCTGAATTTTGTGATCAATCCCATTGGTACAATTCCTCAGGCGTTGGCCGAGATCAAAGCGTCCAAAGCGCTGATTGCCAAAGTGGCAGACGCTCTGGAAGAGAACGTCCGGGAGGAAGGGCAGGACGAGAAAACAGAACTTGCCAATGGGATCAGTGTCCGGAAATTGTCCTTTGGGTATGAGGAGGAAAAGCCTGTCCTGCAAAATGTGAACTTCACCTTTGACGCAGGGAAAAGCTATGCAATCGTGGGTGCTTCCGGCAGCGGTAAGAGTACGCTGCTGAATCTTCTGATAGCCTCCCATGATGGCTATGCCGGCTCTATCTGCTATGATGAAACGGAGCTGCGGCAGATCAGCAGTGAAAGTTTGTATGGAATGGTTTCCGTAGTGCAGCAGAATGTGTTTATCTTCAATGCATCCATCCGGGATAATATTACCATGTTCTCCGGTTTCCCCGGAGAGGAAGTGGATCGCGCTATGGAACTTTCCGGCCTGTCTAAGCTGATCGCGGAGCGTGGTGAGGATTACCTCTGCGGTGAGAATGGCAGCGGCCTTTCCGGCGGTGAGAAACAAAGAATCTCCATCGCCCGGAGTTTGCTGAAGAAATCCCAGGTTTTGCTGGTGGATGAAGCGACTGCGGCGCTGGATGCCCAGACAGCATTTCAGGTGTCCAACGCTATCCTGAATTTGAACGGTTTGACCCGTATCGTTGTTACTCATGCCCTGGACGAGAATTTGCTAAGGCGGTATGACTGTATACTTACCCTTAAAAACGGCAGTATCACAGAATCCGGATCTTTTGATGAGCTGATGGAGAAGAAGGGGTATTTCTATTCCCTGTTCACAGTGTCTCAGTAAGATCCGCAAAGAAATTTCTGCTGGGAATAGAACCGCTGGGGGGAAAACCGGGCAGTTACCCAGACACACAAATATGTAAAAGCTGGCAGGTTGTGCAACCCGCCAGCTTTTATTTCTCTGTTAGGGATATTTAGGACAGTTTTCGGTGTTTTCAAAATTTCTGCTGAATTGCCCGGATGCCCTGTTCCAGCCATGCATCGGTGATTCCTGCTTTTCTTAACAGGGGAAGCTCCGTCTGCGCGCCGTGGGGTACGGCCCATGCGCCTGCGTCCGTACCCGGGGCAACGAGACCCTTGAACCTGCTCAAATTTTCCAGGGTGCTGTTAAGGATTTTCTGTGTTTCTATATCCGGAAAACGGCCTTTTCCCAGAAGATTTCCCACCGCCGACAGGGTAGGCACCCATACTGTCCCTGTTTCCTCCATGGCGGCAAGGGCGGCTTCGTCCAGATAAGCGCCGTGCTCCACCGAGTCTACCCCGGCAGCGGCCGCCGCCTCAACAGTGGGCCCGCCATTGGCATGGGCCATGACGGCCAAGCCCTCCTCGTGGGCAATATGCACCAGTTCCCGGATTAGCCCCGGTTCTAAGGGCTCTTGTGTGAGAATGCCAAACCGGTGAAAATCCATCAGCCCCGAAATCATGATTTTTATAAAATCCGCGCCTTCAGCCCGGAGCTTGGCAACCATGTGGGCATATTGGGTGGTACTCTGGTACTCCAGCCCAATGAAGCTGCCGTAGTGGCCTGCCTTACACAGGGGAGCAAGGGGTGTATGGTAGGTGATGCCGTATTCCCCGGCCAGCTGTCGTGCCGTGGCACCCACGCCCCAGCGGTCGCCCCCGTCCCGGAGGTAGGTATAGCCAAGGTCGCGATAGCGTTCCAAAATGGCGCGAATATATGCTGTGTCAGGGCTTTCCCTGTGCCGGGCGATGGCCTGTTTCCAGTCCTGTCCGTCCAGCACCATATGGATATGACAATCTGCCGCCACGGCTATCACTTCCTTTCTTGCTGACAGTATAGCAAAGGCTGCAGAAATTGTAAACTTTTTTCCTGTGTATTGTAATTAAAAACAGATAGTGATAGAATTACTTTGTATGTTTCATTCATTCCATGAAGGAGAAAATGCCCTATGATAAAACGGTTGGCCCGGTGTATCCGGGAGTATAGGTGGGCCGCCATACTCAGTCCTGTGTGTATGATCGGAGAGGTGGCCATGGAGGTCACCATCCCTCTGGTGATGGCGGATCTTTACGACTTTGGCATTGAAGCTCAGAATATGGGTGTTGTGGTGCAAAAATCCATCCTGCTGGTGCTGTGCGCGTTGGCGTCGCTGTGCTTCGGTGTGGCATCGGCTTGGTTTGCATCCAAAGCCGGTACGGGCTTTGCCAAGAATCTGCGCCACGACATGTTCCACCGGGTGCAGATGTTCAGCTTCAGCAATATTGATAAACTCTCCACAGCCTCTCTGGTGACCCGCCTGACCAGCGACGTAGCCAACCTGCAGATGAGCTTCCAGATGATGATCCGTATGGCCATCCGCAGCCCTATGATGCTGATTCTGGCTCTGGTCAGCGCTATGCGGATCAATGTAAAGCTGAGCCTTGTGTTCTGCGTGGCCCTGCCGGTGCTGGTGGTTGCCCTTGTTTGCCTGGTGCCCACAGTGTTTAAGATTTTTGACCGGATCTTCAAGACCTATGACCGGCTGAACAATACGGTGCAGGAGAATATCCATGGCATCCGTGTGGTCAAAAGTTTTGTAAGAGAGGATAAGGAGGTTCAGAAGTTCACCTCTGTTTCTGGCTCTGTGTTCAAAGATTTCTGTAAGGCAGAGCGGATCATGGCGCTGAACAGCCCCATTATGCAGCTGTGTGTCTATGGCTGTATGATCGCCATCTCCTGGGTGGGCGCCCACATGGTGGTGCAGTCTGGCAATAATCCGGCGCTGGGTCTGACCACCGGTCAGCTTTCGTCCATGTTTACTTATACCACCCAGATTCTGGCCTCACTGATGATGGTGAGCATGGTGTTTGTGATGCTTACCATGAGCCGCACTCCCCTGAAGCGCTGCTACGAGGTGCTCACCGAGGAACCGGACCTGACCAGCCCCTCCCGGGACGCTGTGACCCATGTCCAGGACGGCAGTATCGATTTTGAAAATGTGTCTTTCCGTTACAGCGCCACAGCCAAGCAGATGGCGCTGAAGGATGTAGATCTGCACATTCCCAGTGGCGCTACCGTGGGTATTTTGGGAGTCACCGGATCCAGCAAATCCACCCTGGTGCAACTGATACCCCGGCTTTACGATGCCAGTGAGGGCTGCGTGAAGGTAGGCGGTGTGGATGTTCGGGACTACGATCTGGAAGCGCTCCGGGACAACGTGGCCATGGTGCTGCAGAAAAATGTGCTGTTCTCCGGCACGATTAAGGAAAACTTGCGCTGGGGTAATCCCAATGCCACAGACGAAGAACTGGAGAGGGCCTGCCGGCAGGCCTGCGCCCACGATTTCATTGTTTCCTTCCCGGACGGGTACGATACCCATATCGAACAGGGCGGCACCAATGTATCCGGCGGCCAGAAACAGCGGCTGTGTATTGCCCGGGCACTGCTGAAGAAACCTAAAATCCTGATTCTGGACGACTCCACCTCTGCTGTGGACACCCAGACCGACGCCAAAATCCGCAAGGCCTTTGCCCAGGAGATTCCCGGCACTACCAAGCTGATTATCGCTCAGCGTGTTGCCTCGGTGCAGGATGCGGATATGATTGTCATTCTGGAGGGCGGACGGGTCATGGACGTGGGTACCCACGAGACCCTTATGAACTCCTCCCAGATTTACCGGGAAGTCTTTGAATCCCAGAGAAAGGGCGGTGACCAGTAATGCCTCCTGTACGTATGCGCGGCGACGGCCGCAAGGCGAAAAATCCCGGCAAGACACTGCTGCGTCTGCTGGGATATATGAAGAGATATATTCCCAATCTGGTGATTGTATTTCTGTGCATCATTGCCACTGCCATTGCCCAGACCCGGGGCAGCGAAAACTTGGGCATCCTGGTGGATGATTACATTCTGCCCATGGTAGCCTCCGGTTCTGAGGATTTTGCGCCGCTGCTGCGGTATCTGGTGGGAATTGGCGGAATCTTTGCCCTGGGCATGGTGGCATCGTTCCTGTTCCAGTATCTCATGGTCCCTGTGAGTCAGGGCACCCAGAAGATCATCCGGGATGAAATGTTCACCAAGATGCAGCGCCTGCCCCTGCGTTACTTCGATTCCAACACCGCCGGCAACATCATGAGCCGCTACACCAGTGATATTGACACCCTGCGGCAGATGATCGCCCAGTCCATTCCCCAGTGTGTCAGTTCCATTGTCACGCTGGTGGTAATCTTTATTGCCATGGTGCGGGCCTCCTGGATACTGACACTGGTGATTTTGGTCACCGTCAGCTGTATCCTGCTGGTGACCATCAAAATCGTGGGCAATGCCTCCAAATTCTTTATAGGGCAGCAACGCTCTCTGGGTAAGCTGAACGGATATGTGGAGGAGATGATCAATGGCCAGCGGGTGGTCAAGGTCTTTAACCACGAAACCGTCTGCAAAGAGGAATTTGACCAGCTGAACGAGGAGCTTTGCCGCAATGCCTACACTGCCGGCAAGCTTTCCAATATGATGGGCCCGGTGAACAACAACCTTGGCTATATCCAGTACGCGGTGCTGGCCATTGTGGGCGGCATACTTGCGGTATCCTCCGGGGGAGACCTGCTGAGTTTGGGCAGCCTGATGACCTTCATGCTCCTCTCCCGCAGCTTTAACCAGCCCATTTCTCAGGTTTCCAACCAGATTAACGCCATCGTTATGGCGCTGGCAGGCGCGGAGCGTATTTTTGAACTGATGGACGAAGCACCGGAGGTGGACGATGGGTATGTGACTTTGGTCAATGCCCATGTGGCATCCGATGGTACTGTTACTCAAGTGCGGGAGCGCACCGGTCAGTGGGCATGGAAGCATCCCCATCAGGCGGACGGCACGGTAACCTACACCCAGCTGAAGGGCGATATTGTCATGGATATGGTGGACTTTGGCTATGTCCCGGAAAAGCAGGTGCTCCATGACATCACCCTGTATGCCCATCCGGGCCAGAAAATTGCCTTTGTGGGCGCTACGGGCGCGGGAAAAACCACCATTACAAACCTGATCAACCGGTTCTATGACATTGCCGACGGAAAGATCCGGTATGACGGCATCAACATCAATAAGATCAAAAAAGCGGATCTGCGCCGTTCTCTGGGCATCGTTCTGCAGGACACCAACCTGTTTACCGGCACGGTGATGGAGAATATCCGTTACGGCAGGCTGGATGCCACCGATGAGGATTGCATTCAGGCGGCTAAGTTGGCCAATGCTCATGATTTCATTACCCGGCTTCCCAACGGCTATGAAACAGAGTTGACCGGTAACGGCGCCAGCCTGTCCCAGGGTCAGCGGCAGCTGATTGCCATTGCCCGGGCTGCGGTGGCGGACCCCCCTGTAATGATTCTGGATGAAGCAACCTCCTCCATTGATACCCGTACAGAGGCACTGGTGCAGAAGGGCATGGACGCGCTGATGAAGGGCAGGACCACTTTTGTCATTGCCCACCGCCTTTCCACGGTTATGAATTCT
Organism: Faecousia sp.; assembly: GCA_045538415.1. Taxonomy (GTDB): domain Bacteria; phylum Bacillota; class Clostridia; order Oscillospirales; family Oscillospiraceae; genus Faecousia. Next base: position 20,878 of record JAZSRI010000063.1, read on the forward strand.
GACTGTATTATGGTTCTGGATCACGGTCGCATTATCGAGCGGGGTACCCATGAGGACCTGATCGCCCAGAAGGGAACCTATTATCAGCTCTATACAGGCGCTTTTGAACTGGAGTAAATTAAAAAAGTAAGAACGGAACAGGGCTTTGCTCTGTTCCGTTCTATATCATCCAATGCAAAAAGAACACCCGCTGCCTTCGCAGCGGGTGTTTGTATCATGGATATTATTTTGCGTACTCCACAGCCTTGGTTTCGCGGATTACGTTGATCTTGATCTGGCCGGGGTATTCCAGCTCAGCCTCGATCTTCTTGGCCACGTCCCTTGCCAGCAGGATCATGTTGTCCTCGCTGACCTCCTCGGGCTTGACCATAATGCGAACCTCACGACCGGCTTGAATGGCGTATGCCTTCTCAACACCGGGATAGGAGCCGGTCAGTTCCTCCAGCTTCTGCAGGCGGCGGATATAGTTCTCCACGTTCTCACGGCGGGCACCGGGACGGGCGGCAGACACTGCGTCAGCAGCCTGTACCAGAACCGCAATCACGGTCTTGGGTTCTACGTCACCGTGGTGGGCTTCAATAGCGTTGACCACTACGGGATTCTCCTTGTACTTACGGGCAAGATCAGCGCCCAGCTGCACATGGCTGCCTTCCACCTCATGGTCAATGGACTTACCAAGGTCATGCAGCAGACCCGCGCGCTTTGCCAAAGTCACGTCCACGCCCAACTCAGAGGCCATCAGGCCCGCAATGTGGGAAACTTCGATGGAGTGGTTCAGCACGTTCTGACCGTAGGAAGTACGGTACTTCTGGCGGCCCAGAATCTTAATCAGTTCGGGATTCAAGCCGTGGACGCCAGTTTCATAGCAGGCCCGCTCGCCTTCCTCACGGATGGTGCGGTCCACGTCCTTGCGGGCTTTCTCCACCATATCCTCAATGCGGGTGGGGTGGATACGGCCATCGGCAATCAGTTTTTCCAATGCCAGACGGGCAACCTCCCGGCGGACGGGGTCAAAGCTGCTGACGGTAATGGCCTCGGGAGTATCATCGATGATCAGGTCAACACCGGTGATGGTCTCCAAAGTACGGATGTTCCGGCCCTCACGACCGATAATACGGCCTTTCATCTCGTCGGTGGGCAGAGCCACCACGGAAACAGTGGCTTCCGCCGCGTGATCGGCGGCGCAGCGCTGAATGGCAATGGACAGGATCTCTCTTGCGGCTTCGTCCGCATCGTCCTTCAGCTGCTGCTCAATTTCCTTGATCT
>JAZSRI010000141.1:0-4250 GCA_045538415.1 Faecousia sp.
CTTATCGAAAACAATAGTATCAAATACAATAATTAGTATAAGCTAGTCCATTATTAATACTGCATTAGCTAAAACCCCCAGGTTTCGTACTGAAAACTGGCGGGTTTGGTCCGAGTGGCGAGACTCGAACTCGCGGCATCCTGGTCCCAAACCAGGCGCCCTACCAACTGGGCCACACCCGGATATTAAATTAATGGAAAATGCTCGTTGTGGTCAAATATGTGGTCAAGGAAATTCTACCACAGTTTTGCCCAACTTTCAACGGAAGTAATCGGGGGTAATTGCGAAGATAAAAGGTAGTATCCAACATTTCGGGAAGTAGAACCGTTTTGGTGTTCCAGCTCCCAAAGCAAGCGCTCTACCAAACTGAGCCACGTCCGGATGGAAAATAGAAATAATAATTTGTACCTCTGCGGTTGGCACGGCGGCTGAAGAACCGGCAATATGGGAAACCGCATAGTCAATGGTATTTTAGACTACCCACACATATAAGTCAAGAGGGAATGACCACAAAATGATGGGCTAACGGACAGTAGTACCAAAACGTACAGACTTTGTTCACGGATAGATTATATATGACAACCGAGAAAAATGCAATCAAAAAATGAGCAGCGGTCAATGGTTGTTACGCTGTTCTGGCAGAACGCTATTATCCCTATAAGGGAAATGTTTATATTTTACAGACCGGGTTTTCTTGACTATTTATTCTCTTTTGATATAATAATGGTAATTAAAACACAGGAGATTGACAGGAGATTGTTAGTATGCGTGGTATTCCTTCTCTAATTACAGATATAAGAAAAAATGTATTCACTGAGGTGGCCAGAATGGCTTATCAGGGTGGAGATTACTCCCATGCGGAGGATCTGCCCTATGTAATTGTGCCCGGTGATCAGCCTCTGCACAGGGAATCTGTGTTTTTGGAGCGGGCTATTGCCGGCGAGCGCGTCCGTTTGGCAATGGGTCTGTCCATTCGCCCCGTCCAGACCAGAACCCTGATGACAGAAGGCATGGATGCCGCTGCTGTGGCGGAACAGTATTATGAGCCGCCTCTTATCAATATCATTCCCTACGCCTGCCATGCATGCCCCACCAACCAGTATCGTGTCACGGAGAACTGCCAGAACTGTCTGGCGGCTTCCTGCCAAAAGGTTTGCCCCAAGGAGGCTGTGTCTTTCGTAAATGGAAAGAGTCATATCGACCCTGAAAAATGTATCAAGTGCGGCAAATGCGCAAAGGCCTGTCCCTATAACGCCATCATACATATGGAACGTCCCTGTCAGGCAGCCTGCGGCATGGATGCCATTGTTTCTGATGACCATGGCCGCGCGGTGATCAATCAGGATAAGTGTGTGGCCTGCGGCCAGTGTCTGGTGAGCTGTCCGTTTGGCGCAATTGTAGATAAGGGTCAGATTTTTCAGGTGATCCAGTCCATTCTTAAAGGAGATAAGGTAATCGCCATTGTTGCCCCTGCTTTTATTGGACAGTTTGGCAAGCACTCCACACCGGGCAAATTCATTGCCGCTATGAAGGAGCTGGGGTTTGAGCGGGTAGTGGAGGTCGCGGTAGGCGCAGATATGTGCACTATCGAGGAAGCCAAGGACTTTTTGGAAAAAGTGCCTGAGAAGCAGAATTACATGGCAACATCCTGCTGCCCGGCATGGCATTCCATGATCTACAAGCTTTTCCCGGGGGAAACCTCTAAAATATCCATGACTCTTACACCCATGGTGTTCACTGCCAGACTGATGAAGAAGAAATATCCCAACTGCAAAGTGGTATTTGTTGGCCCTTGTGCTGCGAAAAAACTGGAGGCAATTCGGGAGGATATCCGCTCCGATGTGGATTTTGTGCTGACTTTCGAAGAGTTGCAGGGCATGTTCCAGGCCAAGAATATAAACTTTGAGACCATTGAGGAACTGCAGGACTTGAATGAAGGCACTGCGGCAGGCCGTGGCTTTGCCGTTGCCGGCGGTGTTGCCAAGGCTGTAGCAGACCTGGCACAGGTGCAGAACCCGGATTTGGAAATCAAAACCGCAAGGGCCGAGGGACTGCGGGAGTGCCGCAAGCTAATGATGATGGCAAAGGCCGGCAAGTACAACGGTTATCTGCTGGAGGGTATGGCCTGCCCGGGTGGCTGTGTGGCTGGCGCGGGTACGCTTCTGCCAGTGGATTTGGCCGCCAAAGTTGTTGGCCGTTACCAGTCCGAAACGGACCGGGTAAGCCCCATGGACAGCGCATACCGGGATCACGGCAAGGAACTGGGAGAATAGTTCGCCTTAGAACAAGTGAATGGAAAAACGATCCGGGAAACCGGATCGTTTTTTGAGGTCAAGGGACGTGTTTTGCCGCCTCAAGAGAGTGGGAACCGGTAGAATTGGGAGTTTTTTCGGTCTGCATAATGTTTTTTAGAGTTTTTTGTGTATCAAGGATTGCTATCTTAGGGTAAACGTGATAAAATTACATAAATTTTGTTTTGGAGGTGTCCGGATGGAGTTTAACGATATATATGACCGGGACAGAAATCTGACCGGACGCGTTCACAGACGAGGGACTTCCTGGAAAGCAGGGGAGTACGGCATGGTGGTCTGCGTTTGGGTGTATGACGGTCATGGTAAGCTGCTGCTGACCCGCCGGGCACCGGGTAAGTCCTTTGCCGGCACTTGGGAAAACTCAGGCGGTGCGGTGAAGGCCGGTGAGGACAGCTTATCCGCTATTATCCGGGAACTTCAGGAGGAAGTAGGTATCCGGGCCAAGGCAGAGGATTTGGAACTGCTGGACTCCTGCACCGATGGAAAGACCCATTATGACCACTTCTGCCTGCGATGTAATATTCCGTTGGAGCAGGTGGTGCTGCAGCCCGGGGAAACGGACGGTGTGAAGTGGGTAACCTTTGACCAAGTCCATGAGATGATCCGGAAAAAGCAGATCTGCAGTATTATTGCCAAGCAGTTCCTGCGTCATGAGCCCCGGCTTTTGGCACGGCAGGAGTCCACACTGTGAGTATAAAAATATTAAAAGCAGCGCCATCTTTATGATGGTGCTGCTTTTAATAGTAGGCAAATAAAAAACCGGGGTGACCCCGGTGAAAATTGAAAAAATAAATTGACATTGAACCTGCCTTGTGATACAATGGTAATCCATACTGTGGGAGTATGCGTTTTTTCGCAACCTCTCACTTATGCAGATATTTTACCACGCTTTGGAAGAGTTGTCAAGGACAAAATTGCATTATTAGACAACGCTTCCGGGCGTAAAAAGTAAGCAACACACAAATTCGAAAGAAAGGCTGTGATGATCCATATGGCAATGGTCAAGGACCAATTGTTCGGCAAGACCATGCGTAAGTCTTACGCAAAGTATCAGGAAATCCTGGAAATGCCCAACATGCTGAAGATCCAGAAGGATTCCTACCAGTGGTTCCTGGATGAGGGTCTGCGGGAAGTATTTAAGGATGTTGGTGTGATTTCCGACTTCTCCGGCAAATTGGAGCTGAGCTTCCTGGATTACTCCATGAACGACAAGCCCAAGTACACCATCGAGGAGTGCAAAGAGCGGGATGCTACCTATGCCCGTCCTATTAAGGTGCGTGTGCGTCTGCGCAACACCGAAACGGATGAGATTAAGGAGCAGGAGATCTTCATGGGAGATTTCCCCATCATGACAAACGGCGGCACCTTTGTGATCAACGGTGCGGAGCGTGTCATTGTTTCCCAGATCGTTCGTTCTCCCGGCATGTACTATACCCACGATGTGGACAAGGCTGACCAGCATACCTATACCGCTACGGTGATTCCTTACCGCGGCGCATGGTTGGAGTATGAAACCGACCTGTCTGATATTTTCTGGGTTCGTATCGATAAGAACCGTAAGCTGCCCATCACCTGCCTGATCCGCGCTCTGGGTGTGGATACCGACGAGAAGATCAAGCAGATGTTCGGCAATGATGCCAGAATTCTGGCAACCTTGGAGAAGGATACCTGCAAGACCAGAGAAGAAGGTCTGCTGGAGATCTACCGCCGCCTGCGTCCCGGTGAGCCTCCCACGGTGGAGACTGCTCAGGCCCATCTGGAGGGTCTGCTGTTTGATGCCCACCGTTACGATGTCAGCTCTGTGGGCCGTTATAAGTTCAACAAGAAGATGGATCTGTGGACCCGCCTGAGTGGTCAGGAGGTAGCAGAGCCCATTGCCGATCCCATGACCGGCGAGATTCTGGCCATGCCCGGTGACTTTATCACCCGCGCCCGCGC
>JAZSRI010000102.1:0-4206 GCA_045538415.1 Faecousia sp.
ATTGTGACCCTGTATGCCATGCTGGGGCTTGTATCCGGAGTGTATGCCCGTCCTGCCGCCACCAGTCATGAGCGGTACATCCGTCCCCCTTACAAGTCGGATCGTAGCCATGTCGTTCTGTGAGCCAAGGAGTTGTTATCAGGTCTTGTCTTCCTAAGACCGCTTGGCCTCCGACTTTCCATTGTGACCCTGTATGCCATGCTGGGGCTTGTATCCGGAGTGTATGCCCGTCCTGCCGCCACCAGTCATGAGCGGTACATCCGTCCCCCTTACATGTCCAAAACGATTCGGTAAACCGAAGCGTCTTTTCTTGATTTTTAAATCGTTTTCCTTATAATAAAGGGTAGAATGATAATAAGGAGTGTTCACAATGAAAGCTTTTATGGATAAAGATTTCCTGCTGGAAACCGAAACCGCAAAACACCTGTTCCACAATTACGCGGAAAAAATGCCCTTGGCAGATTACCATTGTCATCTGAATCCCAGAGAGATTTATGAGGACCGCCGTTTCAACAACCTGGCAGAGGTTTGGCTGGGAGGTGAAAATCCTGACGGCAGCTTTGCCGGCGACCACTACAAGTGGCGTGTCATGCGCTCCAACGGTGTGAGTGAAGATTATGTCACAGGCTCTCAAGAGCCTTTCGCCCGTTTTATGAAATTTGTCGAAGCGCTGGAAATGGCTATCGGCAACCCAATGTACCACTGGTGCCATCTGGAACTGCAGCAGTTCTTCGGCATCACCAAGCCGCTGACCACTGAGAGTGCCCGTGAGATTTGGGACACATGTAATGATCTGCTGCGCAACGACCCGGACATGTCCGCCCGTGGCCTGATCCGCAAAGCAAACGTTGCCTTTATTGGCACTACGGACGACCCCATCGACGATTTGCAGTGGCACGAGCGGATCGCTGCCGATCCGGCCATTGAGGTTGTGGTTGGCCCCTCCTACCGCCCGGACAAGGCTGTGAACATCCACAAAGCCGGATGGAAGGAATATCTTGCTCAGCTGGCTGCCTCTGTGGGCAAAGAGAGCCTTCCCACCATGGAGGATTTGCTGAACGCTCTGGTGGAACGTCTGGAATACTTCAAAGCACGTGGATGCCGGGCTTCCGACCACGGTCTTGACTATGTTCCCTTCCAGGACTACACCGTTGCCCAGGCGGATGCTGTATACCAGAAGGCTCTGCGGGGCGAAGCACTGACCGTACAGGAAATCGAGGGCTTCCAGACTGTGATCCTGCTGACACTGGGCAAGGCCTATGCACAGATGGATATTGTAATGCAGCTGCATTACTCCTGCCTGAGAAACAACAACCAGCGTATCTTTAAGCGTCAGGGTCCGGACACCGGCGTGGATGCCATCGCACAGAATTCCTGCGGCGGCAACATCGCCCAGCTTCTGTCCGCTTTGGACGAGGAATGTCTATGCCCCAAGACCATTCTCTACTCCCTGAACCCGGCGGACAATGCTCAGTTGGGCACATTGATCGGCTGTTTCCAGGACAGTACCATCCCCGGTAAGATCCAACATGGCTCCGCATGGTGGTTCAACGACACCAAAACCGGTATGCAGGATCAGATGATCTCTCTGGCAAATCTGGGGCTTTTGGGCAATTTTGTAGGAATGCTCACAGACTCCCGCTCCTTCCTGAGCTACGCCCGTCACGATTATTTCCGCCGTATTCTGTGCAATCTGGTGGGTAACTGGGTAGAAAACGGAGAATACCCCCGCAACGAAGCTGCCCTGGAGAAGATCATCCGCGGTATCAGTTTCCTGAACGCTAAGCGCTACTTCAGCCTGTAACACAGCAAACATTCCCACACGTCAAAATGATATGCCGCCCCCATAAAAGGCACAGACAACCTGTCTTTTATGGGGGCAGCAGTTGCATGAACATTGGGACGCCTTGTGTAAAAGGCCATAAAGGAAACCTGCATTGGATTCAAAAAGCGCATGGTATAATAGAGAAATATGGAGTAATCCATTTTTAACTACCCATACCGGTATGGTATCCTTATAAAATGATACAGACTGTTATCAAGTTCTTGGAAAGGAATGCGCGTATGCTTCAAATCAAAAAAATACGGGCGAATCACGTTCTGGATTTTGCCGCTGAGGAACTGAAAAAATATCTGCGGATGATGATGCCCCGGTGCGGTGAGGTAGAGATTTCTTATGACCCTCAGGCCAAAATTGGTTTCCGGCTGGGCCTTTTGGAGGATTTCGGGCTTCCCTGCGAGGGAGAAGACCCGGTGTTGGACGATATTGTCCATGTGGATACCCATTGCCACGGCGGCATTCTTGCCGGTTCCAATCCCAGAAGCGTCCTGTTTGCGGTTTACCGCTTCCTGCGGCTGAACGGCTGCCGGTGGCTGTACCCTGGCGTGGATGGGGAGCATGTTCCTGTGAGGGAGCTCCAGCCCCAGTACTATCACAAACTGGCCGACCACCGTTTCCGTGGCCACTGTAACGAGGGTGCCGAGAGTCAGAGCTGTATGCTGGAAACCATTGATTTTTATGCAAAACAGGAAATCAATGTCTATATGCTTGAATTTGATATCCCGTTTTATTATTACGACATCTACTACACCCACCTGCACAATGAAAGCAACCGGATACCGGAACCGGTGTCGCCACAGCAGGTACTGCAATGGAAACGCCAGTGTGAGGTGGAAATTTCAAAGCGTGGTCTGCAATTTCATGATATGGGTCACGGCTGGACCGCAGAACCCTTCGGACTCAGTTCTACCAGCGGTTGGCATCCAGCAGAAGATCTGGTACTTACGGATGAACAGCAGCAGTGCCTTGCCATGCTCAATGGCGTGCGCGCACCATACCGGGGCGTTATGCTTAACACAAACCTCTGTATGTCTAATCCCCGTGTCCGTAAAATCATGGTTGAAGGTGTGGTAAGCTATGCAGAGGCTGCTACCAACGCAGACTATCTGCATGTATGGCTGGCCGATGAACGGCAGAACCATTGTGAGTGTGCGCATTGCCGGAAAATGCGACCCAGCGATTTTTACATGATGATCATGAATGAACTGGATGAGGCATTGACCCAAAAGAACCTGTCCACCCGGATTGTGTTCATTGCGTATGTGGATACGCTCTTTGCGCCGGAGCAAATCCGGATAACCAATCCAAAACGGTTTTCTCTTATGTACGCCCCCATCTTCCGGTCTTACAGCTCCAGCATTACAGCCAGTACCATCATTCCGGAACCAACCCCCTATGTCCGCAACCATTGGCCACAGCCCAAGGATGCGGCGGAAAATCTGGCGCTGCTGCGGCAGTGGCAGAAGATTTGGCACGGTACCACCTTCTGTTATGAGTATCACTACTGGCGGGCACAGTATTCCGACCCTGGCATTTTGTATATTGCCCGGCGGATATATGAGGATATTATGAGTCTCAAGCTGATGGGCTTGGACGGCTATGTGGAGGACGGTTCCCAGCGCAGTTTCTTCCCCAACGGTTTCCACATTTACATCTATGCTGAGGCACTGATGGACCGCAATTGCGACTACGATGCCATACTGCGCGATTACTTCCGCCATATCTACGGTGAGGATTGGGAACAAGTCCGGGATTATCTATCCGCTGTCAGCGAAGCTTTTGATTTTGCATATATGTCCGGGGAACGGTCTGCCGATCCCAGTCAAGATAAATACTACAACCCTGCCATGGTGGATGCCCTGAAAAAGGTGAAAGAGCTGGCAGAACAAGGCCGTAAACTGGCCCAGACCCACCGGGTCATGCCCACCCGTCCCCAAACAATTTCCTACCGTCTGCTGGAACGCCATGCTGAATACATTGAGGGAGTAGCCGGGTTTATGATAGAAAAGGCCCGGGGCAATTATGAATTGGCAGAGGAATTATCAAAAATTTTCTTCCAAAGCTTTGGCCGTCACGAATACGAAATCGAGCGGTATTACGATCATGGCATGGCCTGTGAGGCACTCAAACTTCTGGCCGGAAAATCGCGGATATAGTTTTGCAGAAGTGACCTTCCTATTTTTCTTGCGCAGTCAACATCACGTGCCCTGCCTTTGGGTTGATGCAGAAACACCCAGAAAACAGCATTTAAAATAGCAATCATATAACTGAAGGCCCGGTTTCTTACAGACTGCCCAGATAAGTCGGAGGCCAAGCGGTCTTAGGAAGACAAGACCTGATAACAACTCATTGGCTCACAGAAAGGG